>JANOFP010000585.1:0-6712 GCA_031413675.1 Bacteroidota bacterium | reverse complement strand
GTCCCGATAGCTATCGGGACGTTTTTTTATTTGTATAACTAAAAAATTAAACCTGGTTGAAAACGGTTTGTGGAAATAAATTTTATACGTTGAACCGGAAGTGCATTACATCACCATCTTTTACTACATACTCTTTTCCTTCAATTCTTAATTTACCTACTTCCCGGCAAGCAGCTTCAGTACCATGCTGAATGTAATCATCATAACCAATCACTTCAGCTTTGATGAAACCTTTTTCAAAATCGGTATGAATAACACTTGCAGCTTGAGGAGCTTTCCAACCTTCATGTATTGTCCAGGCTCTTACTTCCTGTACACCTGCAGTAAAATAAGTATATAGATTCAATAATTTATACGTTGAATGAATTAATCTGTCGAGTGCAGGTTCTTTCATTTTATATTCATCCATAAACAATTCTTTATCTTCTGCATTTTCCAATTCAGAAATTTGCGCCTCTATCGAATTGTTCATAACAATCACTTCAGCTTTTTCATTTTTAACAGCTTCTTTCAAAGCATCTGAATATTTATTTCCGGTATGCATGGATGGCTCATCTACATTCGCTACATATAAAACGGGTTTATCCGTAAGCAGGCATAAATCAGCAATTGCAATTTTTTCTTCTTTATCCAAATCCATCTCACGGATATTTTTCCCTTTTTCCAGATGCTCTTTACATTTTATCAATACAACCAGCTCCGTTTTATACTTGGGTTCCAGTTTTACTAATTTCTCTGTCTTCTGAATTTTTCTTTCTACCGCATCCAGGTCTTTTAGCTGAAGTTCGGTGTCAATAATTTCTTTATCACTCACCGGGTTGATAGCACCTTCATCCCGCAAAACATTTTCATCTTCAAAACAACGTATCACATGAATAATAGCATCCACCTCACGGATATTTGCTAAAAATTTATTTCCAAGCCCTTCGCCTTTGCTTGCTCCTTTTACCAATCCGGCAATATCAACAATCTCTAATTGGGTTGGTACAATCCGATTGGGTTTTACCAATTCAGCCAATTTATTCAACCGACCATCCGGAACATCTACTAAGCCCACATTTGGTTCTATGGTGCAAAAACGATAATTACTTGCCTGTGCTTTTGCACTATTGCTAACAGCATTAAATAAAGTTGATTTTCCTACGTTTGGTAATCCCACGATTCCTGCTTGAAGTCCCATGATTCAATTTTAGATTTTAGATTTTCAATCTGAACTGCATTTTTTCAGGCGGCAAAGATAAGGGAATGAGCAGGAAGAGGAGCTATGCTAAACAGAGTTTAAAATCGTTTTTAATAATCAGTAACATTATTTGATACCTTGCAAGCACAATCAATAATTTTTATGGATACAAATTCATTCCTGCTTTATGGTGCCAATGGTTATACAGGTAAACTCATTGCACAGCTTGCAAACGAATATGGGTTAAAGCCTATTCTGGCAGGGCGGCGTGCAGAAGTATTAGAGCCGATGGCAAAAGAATTGAATATAACTTATCATGTTGTTGACCTGGACGATACTGCAAAATTGGAATCCGTATTAAAAGAAGTACCAGTGGTATTGCATGCCGCTGGCCCATTTAATAAAACTGCAAAGCAAATGATAGATGCCTGTTTGAAAACAAATACGCATTATATAGATATTACCGGCGAAATTGTAGTTTATGAAATGGCAAAAAAACTTAATGATGCTGCACTGAAAGCTGGAATCATGTTAATGCCCGGCGCTGGTTTTGATGTAGTGCCTACCGATTGTATTGCGTTGTTCCTGAAAAATAAATTGCCGGATGCTACTGAATTAAAATTAGCATTTGCATCAATCGGTGGAGGTCTTAGTCATGGTACTGCCTTAACCATGACCGAAGGAATGGGAGAACTAAGTGCAGAAAGAAAAGATGGAAAAATTGTAAGAGTACCACTTGGGCATAAAGGAATGTGGGTAGATTTTGGAATTAAGAAATTATTTGTAATGAGTATACCCTGGGGCGATATTTCCACTGCTTATACAACAACCGCAATACCTAATATTGTAACCTATACCGGCGTTGCGACCAAAACTTTTAAGCTATTGAAATTTCAGTTTTTATATAACTGGCTTTTACGAACTTCTTTTATGCGTAATAAAGCAAAAAAGAAAATCAATAGTAAACCGGCCGGCCCATCTGAAGAAAGACGACTAAAGAGCAAAGGGTTAGTTTGGGGCGAAGTAAAAAATGCAAATGGACAAACAGCCAGTGCAAGATTAATTGGCCCGGATGGATATACACTAACTGCCCATACCAGTTTAATTATTGCAAAAAAAATATTATCCGGAAATTTTAAAACCGGTTATCAAACTCCGGCCGGATGTTATGGAGCTGACCTGGTGTTGGAAGCACCCGGTGTTACGAGAGAAGTTTTATAGGAAAATCTTTTTATTAATCGGCAACGGATAATGATTACATCAACACTTCTTTTTCATTTTTAATAGTTACGATTTCCAGATTCATTAATGTGTTGCTGAGTGAAATGGTTTTTGGCAATTCATATTTAAAGAAAAATTGCATCGTTGCTATTTTACTTTCGTAAAACAAAATAGTTTGTTTGGATGAATCAACAACGTCGATTGCCCGTTGAGCAACTACGGCTTGTTTTAACCATTGCCAGGCAAGTGTAACAATTCCCGAAAGTTCCATAAACAGATTTGCATCGGCAAGAAATTTTTCTACCTCGCCTTTCTTTGCAAACTTTAATAAATGATTCAATGTGTTTTTATAAAGTTCAATTGAGTCTTTTAATTTTTGTGTATACGGCTTTAGTTGTTCATATCCTTCCGCAGTTTTAACCGTTTGCATCATTTCATCAATTAATAAATGAAAAGCTTTTCCGTTGTGCATGGTAATTTTTCTGCCCAACAAATCCAATGACTGAATTCCCGAAGTGCCTTCGTAAATAGACATAATACGGATATCCCGATAATATTGCTGCAAATCAAAATCCATTGTATAACCATAACCACCCAATACCTGCAATGCATTACTTACGGAAGCAATTCCGGCATCGGACGGATAGGTTTTTACAACAGGCGTTAAAATTTCAAGGAGTAAAAACATTTTTTCTTTTTCTTCGCCTTCGGCAACTTTTTCTAAATCCTGATATTTTAAACATTCATTTACTAAACTCAATGAACCTTCAACAAAAGATTTTTGTTGCATCAACATCCTACGTACATCGGCATGATTTATTATCAGGGTTTGCTCTTTCGATAAATCTTTATCGGAAATATGTCTGCCTTGTGGCCTTTCATTCGCATAGAATAAAGATGCGTAATAAGCAGCAGATGCGATGGCGACAGCTGTTTGTCCTACAGCAATTCTTGCAGCGTTCATCATCTGAAACATATACGGCAAACCCTTATTGGCTTCACCAACTAAAAATCCTTTCGTAATACCGCTTTCTCCAAAAATCAAATGTGTTGTGGCATAACCACGTTGTCCCAGTTTTTGAAAATCACCTGCGCAGGCTACATGATTATAAATAAGCTCACCGTTTTGTTCAATGAATTTAGGAACTACAAATAATGAAATGCCTTTGGTACCAGCCGGAGCACCTTTTATTCTAGCCAATGTAAGATGAATAAAATTTTCGCAAGCTTCATGTTCACCTGCCGAGATAAATATTTTTTGTCCAACGATTTCATAATAATTTTTATCAGTTGGATTAGCAGCCGTTGTAATATCCGATAATGAACTTCCGGCTTGCGGTTCCGTAAGTGCCATTGTACCCTGCCATTTTCCGGCGAACATTTTTGGGAGATAGTCATCATTTAATTCTTTACTGCCAAAAGTTTCAATCAATTCCAATGCTCCTGTCGATACACCAATATAACCTTGTGCACTGCTGTTAGCTGCTTCAAAAATAAGATGCGCAGCCGAATAGATCATGAAAGGCAATTGCATACCACCATGTTCTAATGCAGAAATAGAACTGAACCAACCGGCATCAGCCATTGCTTTAAAAACATTTTTTAGTTGTGGATGTGTATGCACTTTTCCATCTTTATAAACAACCGGGTTTTCATCCATCGCTTTGAAAAAAGGATACATCTCTTTATCTGCAATTGCTTTTGCCGAACTGATCAATAAATCAATTTCTGCTGTTGAACCGATATGTTCAAAACGTTTGTACTTTAATAAATCCTGTATGTTGTGTACTTCGTATAAAAGAAAACGAAGATTTTCCATGCTGATGTATTGCTTTGTCATATCGGTTTTTTAAAATTTTTTTAAGGAAAGGTGGATAATAGATAATTATTAATAAAAACGATTTAAAAAAGATTAGAAAAAATGAACCACATAGACAGATAGAAACATAGTCACCCACATAGTTTATTATTATTCTTCAGGTAATAAAGCAAACATGTTGTTGACAAGTGTTTTCTGTCCTTCTTTAAAAATATTAACACAATGAAAATTTATGAGAATGCCTTTGGGTTTCTGCAACATTTGCATATAAGAGAGCAAGACTGCATCATGTATTGGCAAAAGTCCTTCCTGTGCTTTCAACTCTACACAAAGTATATCATCTACAAGAACATCTAACCTTAATTCCGTATCAAGTTCCAGTCCTTTGTATTTCAATGGCACCCAAATCTGACTCTTAAATTCTATTCCCCGCAAAGCCAACTCCCTCAAAAAACATTTCTCATAAATGCTTTCCAATAAACCCGGCCCAAGGTGTTTATGTACTTCTATCGCACATCCAATAACTTTATAAGTAAGTTCATTCAAATATTTTTTTGAAATTTGCATTTATCTATGTGTTATTCTATGTGACTATGAGTCTATGTGGTTCAAAATAAATTTACAGATATTCCCAGTTAGTAATTTAATAGAAATTTATTCCAGCTATTTATTTACGAACCCTTTTTCCTGAAATGCCGGGTTAGGATATTTATAAAATCCCTCTCCCGATTTTACACCTAATTTTCCGGCATCAACATACGTCTTTAATAAGGCAGCAAATTTTTTACTTTTAGTATCAGGCAACGTGTTGGTAATATGCCATACCGTTTCTAACCCGATGGTATCTAAAATACCAAATGGGCCCATCTCCATTTTAAAATTACCCATCCAGCTTCTGTCAACATCTTCAATACTTCCAATTTCATAGGTAACCAATGCACCTGCTGCACCAATCAATGCAACCAGCATGGCATTAAAGATATAACCCGGCGATTCTTTTTTTACAAATACCGGAGTTTGATTTAATTTTTTCCCCAACTCCATTAATAAACCGGTAAGCCAGGGTGCCGTGGTTGTATGTGGCATAACATCTACAACATTTGCCCAAAACACATCATGAAAATGAAATGCACAAAACTGTTCCGGTCTTCCGGTTTCTGCCGCAAATTGAGACGGCAGTAAATAAGAAGTATTGGTAGTAAATATTGTATGTGATGGACAAAGTTGTGCAAATTGTGACCAAACTTTTTTCTTTATTTCTAAATCTTCCACAACAGACTCACTTACAAAATCAGCATCAGCAGCAGCTTTTAAAGCATCTGTTGTAAATGTAATCCTGTTTATTATTTCTATTGATTCCTCATTTGTAATTCTATTTCTTTCGATAAGATTCTTTAAAATTGATGCCTGTATTTTCTTTGCACTTACAAATGCATCTGCATGAATATCGTAAATGGTAGTATTGAATCCGCTTATTGCAGATTGCAATCCAATCCGCAGACCTAATGTTCCGCTTCCGAGTATCAATACATTTTTGATGTCAGTTAATTTCAATTGCATTTTATTAATTTAATTGATGAGAGTTTTTATTTTAATAAAAATTACTGATTCTTTTATATTCTATTGCTTTTTGTGCATTGTCCGCACAGGCATTAACGACATGTATTAAACCGGCGAACCTTTCATCCTTGCTAAATCCTTTTTTGTAACGGGCATAAATTTGCTGAACGATCACTGCTATTTTAAATGAACCAAATACATAATAGAACAACATATCGGGTAGCGAAATATTTTTTGTTTTTGCATAACGCTCTACTACTTCTTCACGTGTAAGGTTTCCGGGCAGCCATGTCAGATTAAAAGGTTTCATGGTATCACTATCATCCGCTTCGCACCAATAACCCAGTGAAGTACCCAAGTCCATGAAAGGATTACCTACAGTTGCCATTTCCCAATCCAAAACAGCAAGAATATTATTTAAGTTTTCAGCATCAAGCACCAGGTTATCATATTTATAATCATTATGAATAAAAGCAGGCTCTGAATCTGCAGGCATATTAGCCATCATCCAATCTGCTGTGTTATTCATTTTTTCAATGCGATCTGTTTCAGCATTAAAATATCTTTTAATCCAGCCTTCTACCTGTCGTTGAATATAACCTTCGGGTTTACCCAAATGAATTAAACCTGTAGTTTCTAAATTGATTGAATGTAAAGCCGCTAAATTATCCACAGCAGATTGTGAAATTGATTTCATCATGTCAGCTGTAATTTCAAAATTCTTAGGAAGTTTATTTCTCAATATGATTCCGCTTACTCTTTCCATTATATAAAATGGTGAACCAATACCCGTTTCATCATCACAAAATAAAACAGGTGCTGGTATTGGTTTATAAACGGGTTGTAATGCACTCAGTACTTTAAACTCTCTTCCCATATCATGTGCCGATTTAATATCAGCACCTTTGGGTGGTTTACGTAAAACATATTCG
>JANOFP010000584.1:0-9470 GCA_031413675.1 Bacteroidota bacterium | reverse complement strand
CTTTTAATAAACGCTCAGCATGTTTTGTACCCTGGCTATGCGATGCAATAATTATTGACCGGCTTCCATTCCATGTTTTTAAAAAATATTCAAATGCGGTTTTAATGTCATTATACGCTAATTCAAATGCTTTGTTGGCTGCAGCCGTATCTTTTGTAAAAAAAGCATTGATATGTGCTTCACGATAACGGGGTGCAAAAATTCTTGCATGTTGGTTAAAAGCACTTGCCTGATACAACATACTTGAGTAATCTGTTTTTGCATTGATATAATGGTCATCAATATCAGCATTCCATTTATTCTTATATTTTTTAAATACAAACATGGTTGGATGCAGAAAGAAAACATCAACAACCGAATCTCTTGATTCATTCATCAAAGGTTTTGGAATAC
This sequence comes from Bacteroidota bacterium, assembly GCA_031413675.1. Taxonomy (GTDB): domain Bacteria; phylum Bacteroidota; class Bacteroidia; order Chitinophagales; family Chitinophagaceae; genus VBAR01. The sequence goes on along the minus strand of JANOFP010000584.1, from coordinate 9,077 downwards.
TATCCGCAGGATCCCATTTCCAGGGATGCGATGCCCAATACGATAAATTTTTATAATCAGGATTCCCGTCTGGACTTTTATGGCTATACCTGTTTTTAAAAGCCACATATTTATCTGAACAAGAGGAAAGGGAAACAAGAATTGCTACAAAAAAAAGAAATTGCTTCATACGGTTTGGGGGTTTGCGATGGCGGGGAGTTTTAGCACTAAACTTTATTCGGAGAACTGAACTTCCACCTTGCACAAATGTGTCTGCGAAGCACGGAACCCCCGCTATCGCAAACCCCTTGTTATAAGCCGTTTTTCTTGTCATCTCGTTGGTTATAAGTCCACCCAGACTTTTACATTACTTGGTGGTCGTCTTTTCTTTTTACGTTCAACATATTCTTTTATTTGTTCTGCGTCCATTGCATTTGGTTGAATTCTTAAATACTCTTCGTAACATTCAATCATTCTATCTGTCTCCGTATATGTCAAGCCGTCTGTTTTTAAGAGGTTTGAGTAACATTTACCTATAAACCAATTTGCAGAATAATATTGTCCGCCTTTTTTGTCAAGCAAGGTTAAGGCTTTTTCAAATCTATTAATTGCTTGTCTGTCTTGTGCGTTGTAAAAACTACCAATTCCACTATACCAAATTGCTGCAACATTATTAGGGTCTGTCCTTAGAACCTTTTCAAGCACTTGCTCTGCGTCTGTATATTTTTTTGCTTTAATTAAAGTCAGCCCAAGTTGGCATTGATAAATCAAATTAGTCGTGTCCGATTTAATAGCTTCTCTAAAAGTCTGCTCTGCCTTATCAAACTGTTCGCTGTTCAAATAGGAGTTCCCTTTGTCCAAATAACTGTCCTGTCCGAATGTTGTCAAGGCAGTCGTCAAGAATAAGAATGTCGTCAGTGTTAATTGTCTCATTGTCGTGTCGTTTTAATATTGCTTATAACATTATATATAGGCAATAAAAATAGGCAAAAAAGCCTTTAAGCCTTTTACAATCTTTAAAAAATCCGCTTTTCATCAAATTATATTACCAATCATCAAACTCGTAAGTTTTTTTAGCCAACCATTTATTCCCAGAAAAGCCTTTACTGTATTGAATTTTGTGGATATTATAGCGAGAAAATAAAAATATTTTTTTAATAAGCAGGTACTTTGTGTTGCATAGTACCAAATATCACCCTATCTTTGGAATAGAAATTAAAAAAATGAGTTCAAAATCAAATTTAACCAGATTCATATTTGTAACTCTTATTCTGGTATTGACTAATAATTGGGCAAATTCTCAATCCAATAAAGACTCAATTACAAATGCTGGTTTATATAGAGAAATTGCTGAAATGGACAATATCATGTTCACTGCTTTTAATACAAGAGATACCAATCAATTTAAATCGTTGTTTACACAAGACCTGGAATTTTTTCATGATAAAGGAGGGTTGACAAATTATGATCACACTATTTCTTTTTTAAAAACAACTGCAAAACAAAACAATCAATTAAAAAGAGAGCTGGTAAAGGGTAGCCTCGAAGTTTATCCAATACCTGGTTATGGTGCGATGGAAATCGGAGCTCATACCTTTTGTCATATAGAAAATGGTAAACAGGAATGTGGAACTTTTAAGTTTGTACATATATGGCAAAAAAATAAAAAGGGATGGCAAATTACAAGAGTTATGAGTTATGGACATTAAGAGATAATAAAAGGAATTACTAAACAAGAAAAAAAGAGTTATGAATATAGAAAACACACAAAGTCAAATGCGGAAGGGGATTCTGGAATTCTGCATACTTTCCATAATCCGGCGTGGTGAGGCTTATCCAAGTGATATAGTGGAAGAAATGAGGGCATGTAATCTTCAAATTTTTGAAGGTACACTTTATCCCTTGCTTACAAGATTGAAAAATGCAGAAATGCTAACATACCGGTGGGTAGAAAGTAATTCCGGGCCACCCCGCAAATATTTTTTGCTTACTGAAAAAGGCGAAGCATTTTATAAAGAGCTGGAGCAAACCTGGAATGAACTATCAAATGCAGTAAACGCTTTGGCAAATAAAAAAGAAGAATTGAATAAAGAACAGATATCTAATTAAGTTTTAAATTACAAAACCAGCACCAACACAAAAAAAATAAATCATGAAAAAGATAATCAATATAAACTTAAGCGGTCGGGTGATACCGATTGAAGATTCAGCTTATGAAAATTTGCAAGCATATATTGAAAGCCTGCGCAAGTATTTTGCAAACGAGGAAGGACGTGAGGAAATTATCAATGATATTGAAAGCCGCATTGCCGAGTTGATGAGTGAGAAAGTGAGAAAAGGCGCATCAACAATTACCGATGCGGATGTAGCAGAAATTGCTTCATCAATGGGAAGGCCGCAAGACTTTGAGGCAGACGCTGCAGAAGAAACAAAAGCTTCAGCGAGTTTTTCTGCTGGTACAGCATCAGCTAATCAATCATCTTCTTCAAGTTCACAAACGTCGGGTACATACACGAAAACAACCGGTAGAGGTAGATTGTATCGTGATACAAGTGATAAATTTATTGGTGGGGTGTGTAGCGGTCTTGCAAACTATATGAATGTAGATCCTGCGATTGTAAGAATCTTATTTGCTATAGTAACCTTTGGTGGTTTTGGTATTGGCTTTTTACTTTATATAATCTTATGGATGATATTGCCAACAAAAGACCTGGATGAGTATGGTGGTAAAAGATTATTTCGCAATCCTTCTGATAAAGTAATTGGTGGTGTAGCAGGCGGTTTATCTGCGTATTTTAATATTGATACATGGAAAATACGTTTAGCATTTGCGGCACCAATTCTATTAAGTGTTTTATTTAGCATTTTAGATGGTCCGTTTAATCATGGTTTGGGATTGAATATTGTATCCGGCTCACTTACGGGTACTTTTATTTTGGCCTATATAATTCTTTGGGCGGTATTACCCGAAGCTAGCAGCCCATATGAAAAAATGGAAATGCGTGGCGAAAAAGTGGATGTAAATAGTATAAAACAGAATGTACAGGAAGGAATGGGTAATATAAGAGACAGAGCAAAAGAGTGGAGTGGTGAAGTAAAAGAAGCGGCACAAAATATGACGAACAAAGCAAAAGAATTTTCCAACACAAGAGGGAAAGCATTTGTAGCAGATGTGCGGGAAGCTTCAAGACCCGTTCGTTCCGGATTGGGTCATGCGATCGGTGTAATATTCAAAGCATTTTTCTTATTTATATTCGGCACCATTGCATTTGCATTATTTGTTGCACTAATGGCAGCCGTATTTGGAGGTGTAGCATGGTGGCCGATAAATAATTTTTTGTGGACCAGTAAATGGCAGCAGCTATATGCATGGGGTACATTAATATTATTTCTCCTAGTACCATTAGTTGGATTTTTAATTTGGTTGATAAGAAGAATCATTGGAGTTAAATCAAGAAAAAGTTATCTCGGTTGGATTTTCGGCGGACTATGGACGCTGGGTTGGGTAGTTGCAAGCTTGCTGGCTGCAAGTATTTCAAGAGATTTCAGATATTATGAAAATGCACCACAAATAGAAATACCAATAACACAACAGCCGGTGAATAATAAAATGATTGTTGCTGTAACAGAACAACAACTTGAATTAAGCGATAGAATATGGTGGGCAGATACAAATTGGGAAGGCTGGGATTTATCATCAGACAGCCTTAAACTTTCTTTTATAAAATTTCATGAAATACAAAAAAGTTATGATGAGAATTATCATGTAACAGTTCGTAAATCAAGTGCCGGCAGATCTTCAAGAGATGCAATTGACCGGGCATCGAAAATTGTTTATCATGCCTCATATAATAATAATGTATTGGATTTAGGAAGCGGTTTTGCTGTAGATAAAGACAGTAAGTATCGTGGACAAACAATAGAAGTGGAAATTTATGTGCCCGTGGGTAAACAAATCCGGTTTGATGGAACAATGTTTGATAAATTAAACCCAATCAGTATTAAAATGAGAAACAGAAATAATTGGAAAACCTGGCAAAGATCCGGCGATGGTTTCGGTTGGGAAAATCATGGTTTCCCGTGGCAGTCAAATATCGATTATACTATGGGCGAAGATGGTGAATTGAAAAGTGCAGATGGGAAAAAAGTTATTTATGATGATTACAGATATGAGCCTAAAAGCGATTCAATTTCCATGGAAGAACAAAAAAGAAAAATTGAGAAAGAGCAGAAAAGGCTAAAAGAGATGGAAGAGAATTTAAAAAAGAAAAATGCTGATACCGTAAGGCCTGCAGCAAAAATAAAAACTACAGAAGCCGATGTAAAAACAAACACATCGGGCAAATCTTTTCCAACGCTGACCTTAGAAAGAATGTTTAGTTAATAAAGAAGTAAAAACAATAAAATTTTGATTATGCCCCGGATTTACGGGGCATTTTCATTTAATTTTTACACTGACCGCCAACCATTATTTTTGCGGAATTGAAATTTGTTCGGCAAATTACTTTTATCGTTAAAATCAATTATGAAGAATACGCCTTTCACAGAAAAACATATTGCTCTTGGGGCTAAAATGGCCGAGTTTGCAGGATACAATATGCCGATATCTTATACCGGAATAAATGATGAACATGCAGCTGTAAGAAAAAATGCAGGCGTTTTTGACGTAAGCCACATGGGCGAATTTGTTCTGAAAGGAGAAAATGCATTGGAATTAATTCAACGGGTAACAAGTAATGACGCTTCAAAACTTTCAAAAGGCAAAGCACAATATAGTTGCCTGCCCAACGAAAATGGCGGTATAGTTGATGACCTTCTTGTTTATTGTTTAGAAGAAAATAAAATTTACATGCTGGTAGTAAATGCCGGAAATATTCAGAAAGACTGGGATTGGATAAGTAAGCATAATACAAGCAATGTTGAAATGCATGATATTTCCGGAAAAACATGTTTGCTTGCAATACAAGGACCCGAAGCAACAAAAATATTGCAATCATTAACCGAAATAGATATTTTAAATTTAAAATATTACACATTTGTAAAAGGGAAATTTGCAGGCGTAGAAAATGTATTGATAAGCGCAACAGGATATACAGGTGCAGGCGGTGTTGAAATTTATTTTGAAGACAAAGATGACGCTGCAGATAAAATATGGAATGCAATTTTTGAAAAAGGAACACCGCTTGGTATGAAACCAATTGGTTTGGGTGCAAGAGATACATTAAGATTAGAAATGGGATTTTGTTTATATGGAAACGATATAGATGATACTACATCTCCATTAGAAGCGGGATTGGGATGGATAACCAAATTCACTAAAGAGTTCACATCAAAAAAAATTTTTGAAAAACAAAAGGCGGAAGGGGTAAAAAGAAAGTTAGTTGGTTTTGAAATGATTGACCGCGGCATACCCCGGCATCATTATGAAATAAAAGATGCCGCAAGTAATAAAATAGGTTATGTAACTTCAGGTACACAATCGCCAACATTGCAAAAAGCAATTGGACTTGGATACGTAACTACAGAACATGCAATTCCCGATGCTGAAATATTTATAACCGTTCGTGATAAAACGCTGAAAGCAAAAATTGTAAAAATGCCTTTCAGTTAAATGTAAAATTCCGTAACCCTGGAAGATAAATAGCTGCCGGTTGAAGTAACTGGTTTTACATTAATAGCTTTGTATAATAGTTTGCCAATGCCAACAATTCATTTAACTACATTTATTCCTGCACCCGTAAAACGGGTTTTTGATCTTAGCCGGAGCATAAGCCTCCATAAAATTTCTATGCAGCAAACAGGCGAGATTGCAATAGCCGGAGTAACATCGGGATTGATAAAAAAAGATGAAACGGTGACATGGAAAGCAAAACATTTGTTTAAAACACGTTTTTTTACTTCAAAAATTACCGAGATGCTGTTGTTTGAAAAGTTCACAGACAAAATGATTCGCGGTGATTTTAAATTTTTTGAACACGAACATCATTTCAAGCCCATCACGAATGGAACAATTGTAATTGATATTCTTCGGTATGAAACACCGTATGGCTTAATAGGAAAATTGGTAAACAAATTTTATCTCTCTTCTTATATCGAAAATTTAATCCGGAAAAGAAATGATGTAATAAAACAATATGCCACCGGCGAAAAGTGGAAGGCTTTGTTGCAAAATCATTATTAAATACGGTCAATATAAATACCTAATGAGTACCAACAAGCCCACTCTTCACACCTGTCTTTCACCAGCGTTATTGAATTTATATGATGTAAGCAACAGTGTCGTTGTCATTATAGATATTCTGCGGGCTACATCAACAATTGCTACAGCATTATATAATGGTGCCAAATGTGTTATTCCGGTGGACAGTGTAAGCCGCTGCATTGAACTCGGTAAACAGATAGACGGGATAACTGCCGGCGAACGTGATGGAAAAGTAGCCGAGGGTTTGGTACATGGCAATTCACCGTTCGAATATCCCAAAGAATTTATTGAAAATAAAACGCTGGTGCTTACCACAACAAACGGAACAAGATTATTACAAATGGCTTTGGATAAAAATGCAGAAGGAATAATTACCGGTGCTTTTGTTAACCTGACAGCCGTATGTGATTATTTAGTAGAAATGAAACAAAATGTAATTCTGGGTTGTGCTGCATGGAAGGATCGGGTGAATATGGAAGACACCTTATTTGCTGGTGCGGTAATAGCACGAATAAAAGAAAATTTTTCTATCAATTGCGATTCATCAAATATGGCAGAAACACTTTATCGGGATGGCGAAAAAAATTTATTTGAATTTATGAAGATGAATAATGCATCACACTATCACAGGTTGATGGGTTTTGGGCTTGAAAAAGATATCCGCTACTGTTTGGCAGCTGATAAAGCGAATGTGCTGCCGGTTTATAATGATGGGAAATTGATGATAAAATAAATAGCAGCATTTCAAAAAAAAGGGTACAAGATAAATAATTTTTTTAAGTAACTAAGCAGCAAAAAATTATTTTTTATTTCTCTTACTTTCTCAGGAAATATAAATTTCATTCCTATACATTTGCCAGTTACACTTTTTTGATTTAAGAAAGATGAATAGTGGGTTTGCTGTTGTGTGTCAATCTAAAATCTGCAACCTGCCTGCCGGCATAGGCAGGTCTAAAATCTAAAATAAACTTGGCTTTACCGCACCTTATTAAATTCGTTTACACGCATGGCACGGATGAAGTAATACGCCGTGGAAAAAAAATCCATTCAATCGGTTTTGCAGAACTGGCAGAGTACGATGATTTATTCGGCTCCGCTATCTTTCGGGTAAAGGATGACACCTACTCAACTTTTTATAAAGTAAACATTCAACGGATTAAAGACCCAAAAAATTTATCGGTGCGTTGTGCATGCCCTTACAATTTAGGCGACATCTGCCGGCACGAAGTAGCAGCGTTGTTTCAGTTGCAGGATATGATTGATAAGGGAAGATTGAAAGCCGACGATGCAAAGTATGACCAGCGGCATACAGAAGTAAAAATGAAGCTCATTGAATTGAAAACGCTTCGGATGCTTTCATCGCAAGAAGTTTTTGAAGCAGCAGAAAATTATTTACGGGGCAATAAAGCCAAAATTGAATTTGCAGAAAACGAAACCGTAAAAGCAACATTGCAGCTTGATGGAGTTTCCTATACCGTACTTATTCGTAAAAATGATGAACGAAATTTTGATACGAGTTGCGAATACTTGGATGAAGAGCACCCTCTTTGTTTACCAAAAATAATTGTGTTTCTGCAATTGCTGAATGCACACGGCTCCAATTATTTTGATAGCATACGCAATTGGGATAAAGACAAAAATAAATTGCTTGAGTTATACGGCTATTCGCTAAAAGATGATCTGACCGGTAAGTTTGAATTTTTATATAAAGAAGGTAAACCCTTTCTTCGGTTGCTGGATCCGTCTATAAAAAGAGTGGCTCCGGTAATTCCTTTACCCAAACCAGCATATATGATGCAGGCGGTGGTAGAAGAAGTGGAAGAAAAAACAGAGGATATAAAAATTACAAAGCGGTATGGCGTAGTTTTTAATTTCAATAAAAAAACATATCCTTTTTTTACCGTTGACATTGTTTTGGGCGAGGTAACAGATGACGCAGATGCGTTTGCCGGTAAAGTGGAAAAATTAGATATAAGCCGATATGTGGAAACAGACAATGTACATGATCAGGATAAAAACGTATTGACACTTGTAAGAAAACTGCAAGAAGCAGAAATAAATAAATACATCAGCCGCAACTCACCTTTCGCAGGTATCTGGGAAAATATTATTCAAAGCGAAGACGATGATCTGCCCGCCGATACCAAAGAGTTGATGACAGAATATTTGTTTCCAAAACTGAAAAAACTGTTTGAAGAAACAACAAACAATCCTTTTACTTATATTTTACCAAAAGGGAAGCCATTTAAAACAGGCAATCTTGAAAAACTTGTTCTATCAGAACATGAAGCAACACCACAGTTTTTTATAAAAAAGAATTCTCATTTTACAATTACCTGCCGCATAGCTACCGGCATTATGCAATACGAGTTAAAAGATAATGAAAGCCCATGCCCCATACTTTTTCTTTTCAACCATCAACTGCATTTATGGAAAAGCTATGATGTGGTAGAGCAGATAGATAAATTTCATCCTTCGGGTTCTATAACTGTTCCTGCAGATGAGTGGGCAAAATCATTAAGTGAATATATTATTCCACTCGCCAGAGAATATAAGGTGGAGTTTGATAAATCAATTGTACGGGAAGTAAAAGATGGCGAACCAGAAATGAAATTGTTTTTACTGGAGAAAGGAGAGTTTCTTGTTTTTCAACCTGTTTTTACTTACAAAGGGTATGAAACCCGTGCAAAAGACAGAGACGAAGTTGTAGTATCACAAGGAGAAACGGTTTTAATAGTGCGCCGGAACAGAGCTGCTGAAATTGCATTTATAGATAAATTAAGAAACCTGCATTCCAATTTTGTTTTTAATGAAGACAATCAGAGTTTAATATTGAAAGGAACAGATGTGCTGCGAAATAACTGGTTCTTTCTTTTTGTTGATGCCATGAAGGATT
>JANOFP010000583.1:0-4297 GCA_031413675.1 Bacteroidota bacterium | reverse complement strand
CGGCGGGCGAGATTCGTTCGGGGGAGCGATAGGCAATGACGTCGAGACGGTTTTCCGGAATGGCAATTCCGTAGCTGAAGGCAAAGTCCTGCGCTGGCTGAAGGTTTGTTCCTTCGTAGTGCGCCCCGACCCTTGTTTATAATTATTACAGTACGATTCCACTCACTTGCAGGTTTTATAGCTTTTACAGTAGTGGCTTGCATACCATAATTAGCACCTGTTTTTTGGTAGTCTTCAATTTTTTCCGGAAAATTCTCATCATCTATCAACTGGTATTCCGGCCCACTTTCATAAGTGTTATTATTGTTCTCCGTTACCATATACATAATGCCGCTGTTCCCTTGCGGTGAAAGCTTCCAGTCAATCGAAAGTTCATAATTTTCATATACCGCATCGGAAATAAAATCAGGGTTTTGATTGGTAGCTGGTTTCATACTGCAGATTGCTCCTTCCGATACTTTCCATGATGAGCCGGGTAGATTTTTGTAAGTTCTCCAGCCTTCAAGCGTTTTACCATCAAACAATAATTTCCAGCCGGCTTTTTTTTCCGCCTTTGTCAGCTTATTATCTTTTTTTCCGATAAAAGAAATGAACAAAAAAGCAGATAGCAACATAACAATTGATTTTATTTTCATATGTTTTATTTAAACAATTTTTAAATTGATAGGATCCCATTTTACAGCTTTATCTGTAAAATAGCTGTCGTTGCACAACAAAGCCGGTGAAGCAGCTCTGAAACCAAACAGTGCATCCTCTGTTGCTACTTTTTTATTTCGGATACAGTTAAAGAAATTATTGAAGTGATCGTAATGGGCACCTTTATATCCTTCTTCTGCTTTATAAATAGTCGTAGCAGGAGGTACCATTTTTTTCCGGTCATAAACTTCCTGAGTACCGTTATTCATTTTTGTTTTTAACAACGGATCATCGACCGCGGCATAAGCCTTATTTTTTGTAAGTGTTACTTTATCCCATTCCACATTCATACTCCCCTCACTTCCTACCAGCCGTAGGTAAGTACTATCTGCTGTTCCATCTACAAAATTTACCCGCAAAGATAAATTGAATGCTGGATGTTGATCGGTTTCTGCATAATCAAACATTCCCATTAAAATATCTGGTACTTCTCTTCCATCTTTCCAGTAACGCAGTCCACCCATAGCCATTATTTTTTGCGGCCCTTTCGAATTGGTAATAAAATGCAGGCTGGAAAATAAATGCACAAATAAATCTCCTGAAACACCCGTACCATAATCCTTATAACACCGCCAACGGAAAAAGCGTTTGGCATCAAATGCCTGAAGTGGATATTTATTTAGAAATAGTTTCCAATCAACTGTTTTTTCAGATGCATCAGCAGGTATATCATACTGCCATGCACCAAACGGTGAGTTGCGAGCCCAGAAACCCTCAGCATAATTTAATTTACCAATTGCACCAGCGGCTAATAATTCTTTTGCTTTTTCATTTCCTAAAGAACTCACACCCTGGCTACCCACCTGCATTACAACGTTGTTTCGGTTTTGAGCTTCTACTACGGCTGCACCTTCCGTTACATCATGCACCATTGGTTTTTCGCAGTACACTGCTTTACCACTGTTCATAGCCGCCACAGAAATATCTTTATGCCAATGATCCGGTGTTGCAACTATTACGGCATCAATATCTTTTCGCAACAATATTTCTCTGTAATCTCTTGTTGTATAAATATCCTGGCCATAACTTTTTTTTGCAGCTTCCAGTCTTCCATCATACAAATCACATGCGGCAACAATTTTCACTCCTGGAACTGTAATAGCTGTATTTGCATCGGCAATCCCCATTCCACCCGCACCAATTAATGCAATCTGGATATTATCATTGGGCTTATAATATTTTCGAAGCAATGTTACCTGTTCATCATTTTCGGTTGCATTTATTAACCCCGGAATTGATGATGCCAGCACTGTGCCTGCAATTTTCTGAATAAAACCACGTCGAGAGTTAACTGATGATTCCTGATTCATATTTTGATTTTTGGTAAATTTTGAAGAAAGTTACATAAAAATAGAAATGCTTGTAAAATTATATTCCATATCTCGAAAAATGAAAATGATTCCCTTAAATTATTCACACGTAATTTTGTTTCTATAAAAATATTATCTCACAAACTTGTCTGTCGGCAGGCAGGTATTAAATCTTATTATTATGGCATTTACACTTGCACCCCTCCCGTATGCACACGATGCACTTGAACCGCATATTGATACAACTACTATGCAAATACATCATGGCAAACATCATCAGGCATATGTTGACAATCTGAACAAGGCAATTGCTGGCACTGAACATGAAAATAAAAGTCTTGTTGAACTTGTTGCTAATGCCGGAAAAATTTCTCCTGCCGTACGCAACAATGGCGGCGGCCACTGGAATCATACATTCTTCTGGGAAAGCCTGGACGAAAATGCCGGTGGTGCACCTGCTGGTGATTTAGCTATTGCAATACATGATGCATTTGGATCGTTTGATTCTTTCAAAGAAAAATTTGCCAATGCCGGTATAACAAGATTTGGCAGCGGTTGGGCCTGGCTAGGTGTTGATAGTAATAAAAAACTCTGTGTTTGCAGTACACCTAACCAGGATAATCCGTTAATGGATGTGGCTGAAAATAAATGTACACCAATACTGGGTGTGGATGTTTGGGAACATGCTTATTATATAAAATATCAAAACAGAAGAGCAGAATACTTAGGTGCTTTTTGGAATGTAGTTGATTGGAAAAAAGTAGCGGAAAGATTTGAAGCGGCAGTAAAATAAAACACCAAGTCCGGCCAACCGGCGGAGACTTTTGAAATTTTTTTTAAGCCGCTGTTCTTACAAAAAGGACAGCGGTTTTTATATTATATCCTGAAGTTTGTGCTGATAAATTAATACTACTTTAGAGGTCAACTAATTTACATTTATCATGAATCAAAATGTAATCGCAGGAATCGGCAATACTCCGCTTGTTCAATTGCAGAAAATTGTTCCAAAGAATTCAGCAGCCATTTTTGCAAAACTTGAATGGGCTAACCCAACCGGTAGCATGAAAGACAGAATGGCAAAATCGGCTATAGAATGTGCAGAAGCAGATGGTAAAATAAAACGGGGAGATACCGTAATCGAATATACAGCTGGTACCACCGGAGTTTCTTTAGCTTTTGTTTGTGCCGCGATGGGCTATAAATTTCATGCAGTTTTTTCTGATGCATTTAGTGAGGAAAAAAGAAATACGATGCATGCTTTTGGTGCACAGATAACAGATGTGCTAAGCGATAACAAAAAAATTACTGCACCACTCATTAAAGAAATGATTTCTACATCAAAAAAAATGAGTGAACAACCTGGTCATTGGTGGTGCGATCAATTAAACAATAAGAATGCAACAAAAGGTTATTATTCCTTAGGTGAAGAAATATGGAAGCAAATGAATGGAAAGCTGAATGCATTTGTTCATTGTGTCAGTACAACCCATTCACTTCATGGAACAACAGAAATTTTATGGAAGCATGATAAAAACATTCATATCGTAGCTGTTGAACCAGAAGAATCGGCGGTTCTTTCGGGTAAACCATCAGGTTCTCATAAAATTGAAGGAATTGGGATTGGTTTTATTCCTCCTCTCTGGAAACCAGAAATGGTGAATGAAATTTTAACTGTAACAACCGATGAAGCAAAAGCAATGGCAAGAAGGCTGGCAAAAGAAGAAGGAATATTTGCTGGTACTTCTTCAGGTGCCAATGTTGTGGCTGCCTTGCAGGTTGCAGAACGATTAGGTAAAGGAAAAAATGTAGTTACGTTAATGGTTGATTCAGGTCTTCGTTACTTAAGTACGGATGTTTATAAATTTTAACAGATGATAAAAATTAAACCAGATATAATAAATTTGATTCATGTATGATCTCATCTTAAAAAATATTTCCCGGTTTATTGATCTTACCGATGAAGAGAAAATTTTTTTTACTTCACTGTTAAAGATAAAAAAGCTAAGAAAAAAACAATACCTGCTTCAGGAAGGTGATATAAGTCGATATGAATACTTTGTAAATAAAGGTTGCCTTCGAGCCTATTCCATTGATGAAAAAGGACAGGAGCATATCGTACAGTTTGCGATTGAAGATTGGTGGATTGGCGATATGTACAGTTTTCTTACTCAAACACCGGCCCGATTAACTATTGATGCACTTGAAGATTCCGAATTGTTCTGCCTCGATAGTTCATCACTAGAAATACTTTTCAAACAAGTTCCGAAATTTGAACGGTTTTTCCGCATGCT
>JANOFP010000582.1:0-1912 GCA_031413675.1 Bacteroidota bacterium | reverse complement strand
GGTAAACATAACACATAAATCAAATACACTCCGGCAGGCAATAGCAAAAGCAACGGTTATGGTTTCAAAAAAAGAAACTATTGAAGCGGCCACTCAACACAAAGTACCGAAAGGAGATATTTTCGAATTCTCAAGGGCAGCAGGTTTACTAGCAATAAAAAAAACAAGTGATGTAATTCCTGATTGCCATCCATTGCCTGTTGAATTTGCTGCCATTACTTATAAAACTGAAGGTTTAGAAATTCATATTTCAGTTGAAGTGCATACCATTTATAAAACCGGTGTAGAATTGGAAGCAATGCATGGCGCATCAGTTGCGGCACTTACTATTTACGACATGCTGAAACCCATTGATAAAGGAGTTTATATTTCAACAATAAAATTAGAATCAAAAAAAGGCGGGAAGTCTGATTTTAAAGATGTGTTTACTGAAGACTTAAAAGCATCAGTAATTGTTTGCTCTGACAGTGTTTCAAAAAAAATAAAAGAAGATACAGCCGGGTTAAAAGTAGTGGAAAAATTAAAGAACAATCATATTGATGTTGTAGACTATTTAACGATACCTGATGATTTTGATTTAATTCAGGAATCTGCAAAAAAATATTCTACCGGTGATTGCAACCTGTTAATATTTGTAGGTGGCACCGGGCTTTCACCAAGAGATGTAACACCGGATGCTGTCAAACCTTTATTGACAAGGGAAATACCCGGCATTATGGAAACAGCAAGAAATTATGGACAACAACGGATGCCCTATGCCATGTTATCAAGAGGGGTAGCAGGTTTCATCAACAAAACTCTTGTAATTACATTGCCCGGCTCTCCAAAAGGGGCAACAGAAACAATTGATGCGTTATTCCCTTACATCTTGCATGTATTTAAAATTGCTGAGGGGATGCGGCATGATTAAGGTATAATTTTTTCTATTTAGAAAAACTGAAGCTGTCAAACAGCATTTCATTTTTCAAAACGCTTTAGCCTCACTAAATGGAGGTTCATCCATAAACGGTTGATTTTTCAACCTCACTTTTGTTGCTTTAAAAATTGCATTGGCTACAGCCCCGCCTGTTGGAGGCAATGCAGGTTCGCCGAGACCCGTAGGTTCAATTCCATTATCAACAAAATGTGCTTCTATTTCTGGAATTTCTTTCATGCGGATAAGACGGAACTGGTCAAAATTATTTTGTTCTGGTGCACCATCTTTAAATGTAAGTTTACCAAACATGGCATGTCCATATCCATCAACTATTCCACCCATCACCTGCTGCAGTGCACCGCTTTTATTAATCACTTCTCCGCAATCCGAAACAGCATATATTTTTTTAACAACCGGAGTTTTATCATTCATGACCACTTCGCAAACCTGCGCTACATAAGATTGATGAGAGAAGTAAACACTGAATCCTTGCGAAACATCTTTTTTTGTTCCCCATCCTGATTTTTCTGCAACCTGTTTAATTACGGTTTCCATTCTGTCAATATTATACCTGATTGCACCAACCGGGTTCGTTCTTGCTTTTTGTAAAAGTTCCAATCTGAATTGTACCGGATCTTTTCCTGCGGCAATAGCTACTTCATCTAAAAAACTCTGCTCGGCAAATGCTAAAAAATTAGTAACCGGAGCACGCCATGGTCCTGTTGTGATAGGAGATATATGTTCTGCTGAATCAATTAATAGATTATCAACAGCACCTGACGGGAAATTATTTTCACGGGTTGAGTTGCCTACATTAATTCCAACGCCTCTTAATTTATAACCAATCATATTTCCTTTATCATCCAGGGCTGCTTCAAAACGATAGCGGACTGCAGGCCGGTAACTGCCACCCGTCATATCATCTTCCCGTGTCCATATTACTTTTACAGGTTTTTTAATGATGCTGGATAATTCGGCAGCATCCAATACGTAATC
>JANOFP010000581.1:0-6849 GCA_031413675.1 Bacteroidota bacterium | reverse complement strand
ACTTTTTTGGAAGGAAGCCGGTTTATCATAAATGGATTAAAAGAAAGTGTACTATGGGCTTTTTTATTAATCGCAATCTGTATGCTTTATCTTTTTAAATCGGCAAGAATTTTAGTTTGTTCATTAATTCCGAATCTGATTCCTTTAATTATTACTGCAGGTGTAATGGGTTGGTTTGGTATTAATATTAAACCATCAACTGTTTTAGTATTTAGTGTAGCACTGGGTATTGCAATAGATGTTACCATCCGTTTTCTTATTAATTATAAACAAGAGCTGCCACATCACAATTATAATATGAAGCAAACGGTGATAGAAACAATTCACCATACCGGTATAAGTATTATATACACTTCAATGGTATTAATTGCAGGGTTTATCATATTCTGTTTCAGTGGGTTTGGTGGCACAAAAGCATTGGGATGGCTTACCTCTCTCACACTTATTACAGCTACAGTTACTAACCTTGTTTTACTACCTGCATTATTAATTTCCATTGCCCGTGCCAAAAAATAAACAGTTTCCATATATTCGTGCAGCAAAGGGGAAAATCTAGCTGTCCGTATTATTTACATCAGCGACCATATTGACTGTTAAAGACTGGATCTGGATTAAAGGCTATTTACCATTACAAAATTTTTAAACTTGAATTATCTGTTTCGATTGTTACACAACAATTTGAAGCAGTTAATGCTTTTTGGATATTTTATTTTAAATTTAAACAACACACACATGAGAAAACTCTGCTTACTGCTATTGGCATTTGTGTGCTTTGCGGGTTATGCAAACGCACAACGTGTGGTTACCGGAAAGGTAACCGATGAGAAAAGTAACCCTATTGGGAATGCTTCTGTATTTATAAAAGGTACAACCACAGGTACCGTAACAAAAGATGATGGAACGTATTCATTAGCTGTTCCGGCTAATGGAAAAGCCCTCATTGTTTCTTCGGTTGACATGAAAACTGAGGAGAAAACAATTGGATCGCTAACGGTACTTAATTTTTTACTCAGATCGGAAGATAATGTACTTTCTGAAGTAGTAGTAACGGGTACAGGTGTTGCTACTTCTAAAAAGAGATTGGCAATATCTGTTGAGTCAATTACAGCGGATAAGCTACCAGCAGTCCCCTCAATAGATCAGGCATTGGTAGGAAAGATTGCCGGATCCCAGATAAGTAGTACAAACGGCTCACCAGGAAGACCCATGAATATTTTGCTTCGTGGTATCAATACTATTAACAGAGGAACATCACCCATGATTTTGCTGGATGGTCTTGAAGTAAGGGCAACAGATTTGAATTCCCTTGATCTGAATGGCATTGAAAGAATAGAAGTAGTACAAGGAGCAGCCGCAGCTACAATTTATGGAGCACAGGGTGCAAATGGGGTTATTCAACTGTTTTCGAAAAAAGGAAGACCGGGTAAACTTCGTATTGACATTTCATCAAATATTTCAATAAACGATATGCTGAATGAAGGAAATGTTCATAAAGCGCAAAAGCATCCATTTACAACAAATGCGAATGGTGAAGTGATTGGGTCGTCCGGTAATCTTATTACACTTGACCCAGCTATCAGTGTGTTTAGAGAAAATGTTCAGGTTAACTTAGTTGACCCAAACACTTTTACAAATAAAGCTTATGATAAAAACCTACAGTATTATGATCATTATAAAATGTTTTTTCAAACATCATATATCAAAAACAATTCAATAACAATTTCAGGAGCTAAAGATAAAATGGATTTTAGTTTTTCTGTATCTGATAGCAGGCAAAACAGCACTTTTAGAGGAAACGGAAATTATTCCCGGTCAAATTTATTATCAAATATTGGTGTTGAGCTTGCAAAAAATTTAAAATTCAGAACAACTACACAGTTGGTTTATACAAAAAATACTTTGAATGATGCTACCGGCAGAGGTATCATTTTCGCATTAAATAATTCCAGACCATTTGCTAACTACGATTATCAGATGCCAAATGGCGACTATGGATATTATTTTGGTGATGCTACAGGTGTAAATGGCTACAATCCTAATTACAGAACTCAATATTCAAGTAATCTCGATAACAAAATAGATGTAGTTCAAAATTTTAATTTGAATTATAAACCAGCTCGTTTTATTGAGTTAGATGTAAAATACGGTTTGAACTTTCAAACACAAGATGTAAAGTATAATGTGAAACCTCAAGATGATAATGCCAGCGCAAAGTTTTGGACCACACGTTGGTGGACGGGATTCTATGCACCAACACCATCTGTAGGAACATCCGGTTCAATAGATGACTTCAGATATAAAACATTTTTTCAAAACCTAATTGGTACGGCTACTCTTAATTTTGATTTCGAAAGAGATTTTCATTTAAAAATTCCGATTAGGACAACAACACTCGCAGCTTATGATTATCGTAAAAATGTTTTTCAGCAATATATAACATGGGGAGCTGATGCGCCGTTTTACACACCCTATACAGCAAATCAAATGGTTACTTATCGTATTCAATCAGATTATAAAGAACCTTTTGTTACTTACGGTTATTTACTCAATCAACGTTTTGAGTTCGGTGAAATAGCTGGAATATCCGGAGGTTTAAGAAGTGATTTCTCTTCTGCATTTGGACGTGGTTCAAAACCATTTACTTTCCATAGAGGGGATGCTTACTTCAGACCTTCGTCTATGAATTTTTGGAAAAATAGCAATTTTGGTTCATTTCTCCCTGAGCTAAAAATCAGGGCTGCTTATGGAAAAGCAGGAATTCAACCTAGAGCATTTGACCGCTATCTTGTTTTAAATACAGCTAATTTAGGATCTAATGTTGCATTTACATTTCCAACAAATAATCCTAATCAAGATTTAAGTGTTGAAATTTCAAAAGAATATGAAATTGGTACCGATATGAATTTTAGAGGGCTAAGAGGATCCTGGTTTAATTCAATTAATTTTTCATTTACCTATTGGGATCGTAGTACAGATAATGCCATCTATAATGTAGATGCCGCACCCAGCACAGGTACAGGTACTATAAGAGATAACGCTTTTGGCTTAGCATCTAACGGAATACAAGCTTCATTAAACATCGGCGTTTTGAAAAGTAAAAACCTTAACTGGAACCTGACTACCAATTTCAGCAAACAAAGTTCAAAAATAACTTCCGTAAAAGGCGGTACAGAAATAGTAGTAATTTCTAATGCAGGTAGCAGTAACTACGTATTAAGAGCAGGAGAAAAAATTGGTCAGTTATTCGGAAATTTATTGTTGCATAGTGTAGATCAGTTGGACCCGAACGGAAATCCATATATCCCAAAAACTTCTCAAAATCTTTATACATTGGCAAGTAATGGATGGGTGGTTGATAAAGTAACTAAACAACCTTTTGTATCACCCCTTAAAGAAAGCTTTGGTGATCCCAACCCTAAGTTCAACATGTCATTTATTAATGATATTAGTTTTAAAGGAAATCTAAGCGTATCCATGCAGTGGGACTGGATACAAGGCAGCCATCTTTATAACCAAACTAAACAATGGATGTACAGGGATGGTATAAATGGAGATTATGCTATACCCTTAACTATTGATGGTGTTACACAAGCTTATACTGCGTTTTATCGTGGAGTATATGCCCAGGTTCAGGCAAATGGCACAAAGAATTATTTTTATGAGGATGCGTCATTTGTCAGACTGCGCCAGCTTTCAGTTTCATATGATCTTGCTAAGATTATAAACAGCCCGGCTATTCAAAGATTGCAACTTGTTTTAGGTGTCCGTAATTTTTTAACTTTTACCAAATACACGGGTTATGATCCTGAAGTAAGTTCCGGATCAAGCAACTCGGCGTTTGATCGCGGTGTTGATCATAATACAGTTCCAAATTTACGGTCATTTCAAATTGGTTTAAACGTAGGTTTCTAACTCTTAAAAACAATCAAATGAAAAAAATTAAAATATTAATTTTTGCAGTTGTAACAGTGAGTAGCATTATCTCCTGCAAAAAACAATTGGATGTAAAAAATCCTAATCAACCGACTCCGGAAAGTGCTACTACGGAGGCTGGTTTAATTGCCCTTGCACAGGGAGGAGTTTACAGAAATGGTTTTGTAAATCTGAAATATTCGGATGGAGTATATGGTTTCTTCTGGTCGGGTGCTATCGGTTTTCATGAAATGATGGGCGATGCTATTCAGGTGGAAGCAGCCAATGCATTCATTAATCAAATAGGATGCCCCGATAAAGTAATACTTGACCCCCCCGCATTAACCGTAGTATTAAATCCAAATTCACCAAAAACACAATACGCTTTAATTCGTCAGGTCATTAATTTCAATAGTAACCAGGGACAAAACACACTTTTTTATGAGTGGGCTTATATGTACTCCATGATTAATGCTTGTAATGCCATTTTGGATCTTGCTGATAAGGCAGTGTTTGCTGTAGAACCCGCAACCAAAAAAGCAACCATTCAAGCCTGGGCAAATTGGTGGAAAGGATTTGCATATTCTAGAATTGGTTCTATTTATTATGCAGGAATCATAAACAATGTTTCAGCCAGTACGAATGGCAATTATGTTACCAAAGAAGCAATTATAACAGAGTCGAACAGAGTATTAGATCTTGCAACGAATGCATTAAATGCAGCCACGAATACAGTTGCTTATAACGATATCTTAGGTAAATTAATACCCATTTTTAATCAGGTTGGTAAAGGAGGTGTGCTTACAACAGATATGTGGAAAAGAAATATCAACACATTAAAGGCAAGAAATATTTTAGTAAATACTCCGGCAGCAACAATGACCCCTGCACAATGGGCTTCTATACTTACATTAACCAATAATGGAGTATTGGCTACTGATAAAGTATTTACAGGCAGGTCAAACACTGCAGGAGATTTATTATCGCCCACTTCAGGCACTGTTGCATCTAAAGTTCAAAATGCTTTAGCTGGTGGCAATACCTATAAATTAAGTGAACGTTTTGTTCAGGAATTTAAAGCCGGCGATAAACGTTTTACTAATAATATTGCACAAACAGTAACATGGATTGGCAATGGTGACCGGGGACAAGCATTTAATACACGTTACAGATTAATAAATAAAGGAACCGGTCTGGTTGGTGTAAAAGTTTATTCAAATACAGATCCCGGAGCTGATGAATTATTTCTCGCCAGCAGTTATGAAGAAAATGATTTGATGAAAGCTGAGGCTCTTATTAATACGGGTAGTATTGATGCAGGATTAGCTTTAGTTGATGCAGTCCGCAATTCTCAGGGTGCTGGTTTAGTAGCCGTAACAGCTACAGGACTAAACCTCGCTCAGGCAAAAGAGGAATTAAGAAGAGAAAGAAGAGTTGCTTTACCCTTTATAGGATTATCGTTTTATGATGCCCGTCGTTATGGAATTATCAATCCGCTTAGTGCTGGTGGTGGAAGAACAGGTGCTGTTGTTATTACTGGTACAGGCGCCGTAAATACAAATGCGACGATTGAATATAATTTCCTGGATTATTGGGATGTACCAGACAATGAGTTGGTTTATAATCAACCTGCGGCTGGCAGTGCTCCTGTAAAAAATCCAAAATAAATTTTTTGGCTTTAATACAAAGTTTACTTTTCAGCTTTTCCTAACAGCTTCTAAAAACTCCGGCTCATCACCGGAGTTTTTTTATTAAATAAACTAAATCAGAAAGTTTAATTAATACATTTGACAGCAACCAATGCAGCAAACATCATAAGCAAACTGTCTCTCAATTTTAGAAAACAATAAAATCAACTTTCGCCTACCATTGATAAAAAAACAGTTTTTTGTATCTCATAATTTATTATTTTAGAACGCTTTTTTAATAAACTTTTAAAACACTATATAAATTTAATATCTGTTACACAACGCTGGATTTAATTTATCCGTTTCAAATAATAAGTAATTATCTGAAATAGATAAAATTTGTTGAATATTTTTTTAAACTAAAACTACACATGTACATGAAAAAATTGCAATTACTGCTATTTGCGTTTGTGTTTTTTGCCGCTCAGGCAATTGCGCAACGTGTGATTACCGGAAAAGTGACGGATGCAAAAAAAACCCCGATTGAAAATGCTTCTGTAATTGTTACCGGAACCAATTCTGGAACAGTTACCAAGTCTGATGGTTCGTATTCAATTACGGTTCCGGCTATTGCCAAATCAATTACTATTTCTTATGTTGATATGGTATCTCAAACTATAACAATTGGGGAAAAATCTTCAATTTTTGTAACACTAGCGGTTGAAGACAAATCATTACAGGAAGTAGTTGTGGTAGGCTATCAAACTGTAAGGAAAAAAGATGTAGCGGCAGCAATTACTAAAATCAAAGCGGCTGAAATTGACAATCTGCCAGTAGCAAATTTCGCAAGTGCTTTGCAAGGTAGAGCGGCGGGAGTTGCAATTTCTTCAGCCAATGGTGTTCCAGGTGGGTCATTAAGTGTAGTGATTCGCGGTGTTGGCTCAATCTCTGCTGGTACCACTCCATTATATGTAGTTGATGGGGTTCAATTAAATACTGGTGTCGGGTCAATTAACACTCAAAACAATCCTTTAAATTTTTTAAATACAAACGATATCGAATCAATTGAAATATTAAAAGATGCCGCTGCTGCTTCAATTTATGGAGCAAGAGCAGCAAATGGAGTGGTATTGGTAACAACTAAAAAAGGAAAATCGGGGAAGCCTAAATTCAACTTTAATATTTATACAGGTCAATCATCTGCATTAAGACAAGTTGATGTGTTAACTACACAACAATGGTTTCAATTGAGGCAAGAAGCACTTATTAATGCTGGCAATTCGCCGGCAGCTGCATTTACCACAGCACT
>JANOFP010000580.1:0-4422 GCA_031413675.1 Bacteroidota bacterium | reverse complement strand
TGTAAGCATCGCCGATATTCCGGTAAGCATAATCAAATTTTTCATCAATCGCTATTGCATATTGATAGGCATCAATTGCTTTTTCATACAATTTTATTCCCTGGTAAGCAGCACCCAGATTAAACCATGCAAGATGGTTGTATGGAAAATTATCTATAATATCTGAATGGAGTTTTATTCCTTCTTCGTTTCGGTTTGTAAAATCTGTCCAAAAACAAATTTTATATAATGCTTCCTCATTATTTGGCTCCAGTTCCAGAATCATTTTCAAACTTTCAAATACTTTATCAAAATTTTCGTAGTAATCATACACATCGCCCAGTTCAAAAAGTAATTCAATCCGGTCATCTCCTTCAAATATTGTCAGCGCATTTTGTAACAGACTAATTGCTTCTTCTTCCATTTCCAATGCTAAATAAGCATCCGTTTTGCAGATATAAAGATTCATGTCCTTACTGTCCAGTAGTTCAGCTTTATCAAGTATGGCAAGTGCTCCGTGATATTTTCTTTTGGCGAGAAGGATATCCGCTTTCTTTATTAAAAGGTCGGCGCACCAGGGGTATTGTACTATTGCCAGCTCTGCAGCCTCTGACGCATTTTTAAGATCCTCTTTATCCTGAAAGTAAGTGATAATTCTTTCGAACGATTCCTCATCAATATATGAATGCGCATTTCCGTTTTTGAGGTTGGCGTATATTTTGAGTAACTCTTGAATCAGATGCTTGTCTTCGCTGAAAGGATTTTGCTTTTCGGTCATGGGTTTCAACAATTTAAGGTGGACTAATTGATGCAATGACTGTCTGAATTATTCTAAGTTAAGGCAAATCTGTTTATCAAAATGCTTTTCATTTATCCCCAATTGTGCAAAGTTTTGAAAAAAATTGGCTGAAAATGTAACAAACCATTAATACAGTCGTTAAAGAGGTATTAAATTTTCCATAAACGGTTTTGTTCAGGACATTAGTAATCCATATTTTTGTATTGCAATGAATTCAGGTACTATCAATTTAATAAAACTATTTCGGATAAAAATCTTTGTGATTGCTCTATTAACGACTTCAGTTATGGGAGCTTTTGCAACTTTTGGTATTTATAGCATTGGAAAAAAAATTGATAAAAACCCGCATCGGACATTCCTTTCTCAGGAATCAGCTTTAAAACCAGGAACATTTTCTCTAAAGTCGGGTTATATTTTTCGTGGTGGACAGCTTTTCACTACTCAAACTCCTAAGTATATTAATCTGAATGCGATTGCCAGTTATCAAATTGGAAAAACAACTTATGTATTGCCTTTGAAAAAGAAAATTTTAATGGGCAAGGTTTCAATTATCCCCTTTTCTGAAAACCGTTAATTCAACGGTTTAGTTTTTGTTTCTTCATAAGTCATCACCCGGTAGCCTGTTGTAGGTATTTCAAATTTTGAAATGGGCACAGGATCGAAATTTATTTTTGAAACTGTATAGATGTGAGTGTCTGTTCCTTTTATTACCTCATATTCCATTGCTAGTCCGGAAAGATTTCTGTTTAAATATTGAAAGTCCATATTAACCGGAACTAACTCTTTGGTGAAATAAACTGTAAAAGTGGTTTTAGCACTATCGTTCAAATTTCCAATTGCTTTCTGACATTTATAACCTGAAATCGTTTTAAATTCTTCATAATATGAAAAACTAATCCTGTCGTACTTTTTATTATAATCTTTCCAGTTTGCAGGCGTCATAGTTATCATATATTTCTGAGTACCCCATTCTTTAAGTACAGTTGCATTGCCCGTTTTGCCTTCAATAATTGTATATTGATTTCCTAAGGGTGTAATCATTTCCGAACGGCTATTGTTTCCTTTCAGATAAATAACACTGATGGAACCATCAATCGCATCGGCTGCTTTGGGTTTAGCAGTCGAAGTATTAATGACAATATCATAGGTTATAGTAGCTTCAGTTAATTTCCGTTGAGCAAACAACTGATTCGAAAATACTTTTACCAATAAAAGGATTATTAAAAAAAAATTCTTCTTCATAACCGGTAATTGATTCTTATAACTTGTGAAAGACGTACCAAATTAGCTAATAAGTTGCAACCGCAACTCACCTGTTTATAAATTATACCAATTTGATTTACTCTTTAATCCAAAAAATCTGGTATTCCCGAAGCAAATCGGGACAAGAATACCGAGAGCAGAGACGACTTTCGTTTTGGACTAAATTGTATGGCGATTCAGTATTATTAATTCCAATAAAAGCAGCATTATCAGGCTGCTTTTATTGGAATAATTTTTTTAACAATATCAACGCTTATTTTTTTGTTGCGAAGCTTTTAAGGCTTTTTGCTGATCTTGCATTTGTTCCATTTTCTCCTGCCATTTTGATTTTGTCTTTGGCTTTTTCCGGTTTTCATCAATCTTCGCCAAAATCTTATCATGGTCAATAATATACTTCTGAATTACGATTTGAATAATAAGTGTAACCAAATTGGAAACTGTATAATACCAGGTTAACGCTGCAGGAAGCTTGTTAAAGAAGAATAACAAAAACACCGGAAATATATATGGCATGTATTTCAAAACCGGATTACTTTGATCCGGAGTCATACTCATACTGTAAATCGAAATAAGAAAGCTGGTGATTGTAGCCGTAAGATTAAAAATGCTCAGGTGGCTACCCAGCAGCGGGATATTAACACCAAAGTTTATTATAGCGTCATAAACGGATAAATCGTCTGCCCATAAAAAACTAACACCCCTGAGATCGACACTTGAATTAAAAAAACTGAATAAAGCAAAGAAGATTGGAATCTGCAATAAAGCGGGAATACATCCTCCCAAAGGATTTACGCCTGCTTCACGAAAGAGTTTCATTTGATCCATACTCATTGCCTGCTGATTATCGCCATGCTTAGCTTTTAACTTCGCAATCTCAGGACGTAATGCTTTCATTTTTGCTCCGCTCAGGTAACTGGAATAGGTAAGCGGGGAAATTAATAATCGTATAATAAATGTGAGCAAAAGAATTACCAACCCCATACTCACAATATTGTTTTTAAAGAAATCGAATATGGGAATGACTAAATATTTATTTAATGGACGAACAAATGCATAAAACCCCTGACCCAGGTTGATCAGCTTTCCCATATTCATATCATACTTCCGCAACAAATTATAATCTGCCGGTCCATAATAAATACTGAATGGAATAGTAGCCGTTGAAAGTCCTTCAACTTTTACCTTCATATTTGCCTGAAATTGTACAACTGTTTTCTCGCTATCAGATGGCATGGTCCATTCCATTTTGCCCGAACTGAAATTATTTTTTGCAACAATAATTGTATTGAAAAAACGCTGTCGTACAGCAAGCCATTTTACGGATTTATCAAATTCTTTATCACTACGGTTTGCGATATTGTAAAAATCAAATTCATCATCCATTACAAAACCAATTTGTGTATTGGTTTGATCGTATGTAAAATCACTTTCCTGTGCAACGGCCTTATAATTCCAGTTCAGGTTCATTACACCACCCGTTAATAATTTATTTGCCCCAACCAACTCCACATTAAAATCAAGCATGTAATCTTGTTGCTTAATAATATAAGAATGCTTGATTGATGAACCACTGCTATCTGAACCTGGAAGAGAAAAGCTTACGATTGTACTTCCATCTGCATTTTTAGATACAACCGGATCGTTGAAATAAAAATTTACCACCTCATCCACTTTACCTTCAGCTGTATTGATTGTGTAAGAAAGTTTATCGTAATCGGTACCAGCCAATTTTACCAGGTTGCTGTCAGAGGTCTTAAAATTTTTAAGTTCTACAAATTTTGGCCTTCCGCCCTTATTGGTAAAAGTAATTTTCAATAAGTCTGACTGAACTACTGTCAGTTTCTCAGCACCATTTACTGACTGTTGAAAATTTCCAGCATTGCTTATCCGATTTGTAGAATCAGCAATTATGGAATCTTTTTTAGCTACAACAGGATCAACTTTTGGTTGCTGCAATTTTGCTATTGAATCCATTCTTGCTTTTTCTATTAATTGCTTTGCCTGATAGGCTTTCTGATCTCTTGAATTGATCCAGAAAAATGCAACAAACAGAACAGCGAGCAAGCTAAATCCAATAACGGTATTTTTATCAAACTTCATTCTATGTAAATTTTTAAAGTCGCCAAAGATAGGTGAATCAGTCATTAGTCAGCAATCGGCAGTCGGCAAAAATCTGCTACAAATCGGCAGTCAGCAGTCAACAATCGGCGGCAATCAGATTGTATTCCACAGTCGGAAGTTTTAAATTTATACATTATACTTTTTGATAACTATATTTTTCAGGAGATTTTAGTATATCACCTAATAAACTCCCGTCTACAGTCTGACGGTTGCTGACTGCCGATTTATAACTGTTGACTTCCAACTGACTTAAATCATTT
>JANOFP010000579.1:0-3686 GCA_031413675.1 Bacteroidota bacterium | reverse complement strand
TATTATCAATACATTGTATTTACCAGAACCAGATGCAAAAGGAGCATTAAAATCATTCTTTTCATAAAATCGTACTGGAAAATTTTTATACTCATCATTGCCCAATTCTGTTTGCCAAACTATTTTAGCATTTTCACTCATCACCACACCTAACTCATTCCATTGCTCTTTTATTCCACTCAATTTATCTAATAAAATTTTAGCATAAATAGATCCGCTGGCTCCAGTTATGGCAACTGCTATATTCAAATTTTGGTTCATGCTTATATCTTATGAGTTACCTAACAAATTTATGCAAACGATTGTTTTGTAAAAACAATTGAGTTCAATCAAAATTTGGAGAAAAATATTGTTTATTTCGCAAAAACCGTAAAAAATAGTTGCTGTTACAACATTATTTCCGATATTGCC
Organism: Bacteroidota bacterium; assembly: GCA_031413675.1. Classification (GTDB taxonomy): domain Bacteria; phylum Bacteroidota; class Bacteroidia; order Chitinophagales; family Chitinophagaceae; genus VBAR01. Next base: position 3,275 of record JANOFP010000579.1, on the reverse strand, counting down.
AATAGAATTTTCATAGGATAAGGTTTAATGGTTAATGGTTTTTGATTAAATACCCCCGATTTCTATCGGGGGTTACTTTTTTCTTCTATTTCAAACTTGTTGCTTTTCAAATATTCATTATCTCCTAGCACAACAAAAATCTATTCAAAATATAAATACACGTAGACCAATGAAAAGTAAATAGTTTTTCTATCTACATTTTAATACGGTCCTGTTGTATTCTTATAATGTGACGTACTTGTGATAAAAAACCCGGAAATAAAACTTGTTACAATCAAAAAATTACCGACTTTAGTAATCTTATTTTTCATAAGATAAGGTTTAATGGTTAATGGTTTTTGATTAAATGTCCTCCAATTTCTATTGGAGGGCTTTTTTTATTATACCATTTCTACATTAAAAAAATACTTATACAATCACATGCAATTAATCTGTAACTCGTTAATTTAAGTTTACACCTTGAATTTTCTCAATACATTTTTTTAAAGAATGTTGCCAATCTTTAATTTTTATTTCAAAAGCACTTTCAATTTTTTTTGTACTCATCACCGACCAGGCTGGCCTTTTAACTTTCGAAGGAAAAAGCAAAGATGATACCGGGTGAACAATACAATCACTTCCGGAAAAGTTTTTTATAGCAATTGCAAATTCATACCAACTAATACTACCCCTGTTAGAAAAATGAAAAATTCCTGGATTCCAATTTGCATTTTTCAATTTTGACTTACCGATTATCATGAGTATCGTTTCTGCCAGGTCAGCCGCATAGGTTGGTGAACCAATCTGATCGTTTACAACATCGATCTGCTTTTTTTCATTCATCAACTTCATCATCGTTTTTACAAAATTTTTTCCAAATTCACTATACAACCAGGATGTACGGATGATAATAGCATCCGGATTGAATTGCATTGCCTGCCTCTCACCTTCCAGTTTTGATGTACCATAAACAGATTGAGGGTTCACGGGTGAATCTTCGCTATAAGGAGTTGTTGCCGTTCCATCAAAAACATAATCAGTAGAAATATGAATAAATCTGCAGTCGTTTTCTTTACATATTGCAGCAAGCACACCAACAGATTCAGCATTCACCTGCAGGGCTAAATCTTTTTCCTGTTCGGCACGATCAACTGCGGTATATGCTGCACAATTTATAAGAAATAGAGGTTTATAAATTTCAAAATAATCTCTCACCATTTCAAAATGATGAATCGGCAAATCAGTTTTTGATAAAAAAATAAAATCAAAATGAGGAAATGAAGTAGCTAATACTTTTAATTCTTTTCCAAGCTGGCCGTTTGCTCCTGTAACTAGTATTTTAATTGACGTATCCATCAATTCTTTTATTCAAAATTATTTTTACACTCTGCAAGTAATGGGAGTGTTTTATCCTTCTCTGAAATAATTTCATTTCCCGCATCAATCTTCCAGTCTATATTTATAACCGGATCATTATAATAAATTCCAGCTTCTCTTTCTTTATTATAAAATTCATTGCATTTATAAAACACTTCTGCTTTTTCACTTAGTACCGAAAATCCATGGGCAAAACCAGCAGGTATAAAAAGTTGTTTCTTATTTGCAGCTGAGAGTTCAATGGAATAATGCTTACCATATGTTTCGGATTTTTTTCGGATATCAACCACCACATCCAGAATTGCACCACTCAATACTCTAACTAATTTTATTTGCGCATTGGGATTGAGTTGATAATGCAATCCGCGGATTACCCCATAATTGGATGATGACTGATTATCCTGAACCCATCGAAAATTAATCCCATGTTCTTTAAAAGAATTTTCATTATAGGATTCAAAAAAATAACCCCGGCTATCTTCCAAAACCTGTGGTTCAAATAGCAATAAACCCTTTATGTATGTATTTGAAAATGCCATTTTATAAACTCCAGTAGTTAAGGTTTGAAAATCTATTCCGGTAAATACCTTTCAGGTCCGCAATCAAAGCATTTGCCTTTGTAATACCTGAAAAATATTTTTCATCATAATCTTTATAATCATTATGTGGTACGGTAATTATCACGGCATCGTAATCATCTGCAATTTTAGCAGTTAATCCAAAACCGTATTCATGTTTTAGTTCATCTGAATCGGCATGCGGGTCTTGCACTTCCACATTTACAGAATAGGATTGCAATGCCTTCACCACATCTGCCACTTTTGAATTTCGGATGTCACTCACATTTTCTTTAAACGTGGCTCCCATTACCAGCACTTTTGTTTTTTTTATATCACCCGTATTTTTTATTAAATGCTGGACAACGCTTTTGGCAACATAATTTGCCATGTTATCATTTATATTTCTACCGGCAAGTATTACTTCTGCATCATACCCCAATTTATTGGCTTTGTAAGTAAGATAATAGGGATCTACCCCTATACAATGCCCGCCAACAAGCCCGGGTTGAAATTTTAAAAAGTTCCATTTTGTACCCGCCGCTTCCAATACTTCATAGGTGTTTATGCCCATCATATTAAAAATAATAGAGAGCTCATTCATCAATGCAATATTCAAATCACGTTGTGTATTTTCAATAATTTTTGCAGCTTCCGCTACTTTAATGGAGGAGGCACGATGAACACCTGCAGCTACTACCAACTCATACACTTTTGCAATTTGATCCAACGATTCTGCATCACAACCCGATACCACTTTTATAATAGATGACAAAGTATGATTCTTATCACCGGGATTAATTCGTTCCGGTGAATAACCCAATTTAAAGTCAATCCTATTCTTCAAGTCTGAAAGTTTTTCAAGGATTGGCAAACAATCTTCTTCAGTACAACCGGGATATACGGTTGATTCAAAAACCACATAGTCACCTTTTTTAATAACCTTACCAACCGTTTCAGAAGCTTTTTTTACAGGAGTAAGGTCAGGTACATTCTGACTATCAACAGGTGTTGGAACTGCAACAATAAAAAATTTGGCTTCCTTTAAAACATCCAATGAATTTGTGAATGTAATGTCACAATCTTTAAAAGCTGCTGAATCCAACTCATTGCTTGGGTCAATGTTGTTGCGCAACATTTCAATTCTCTTTTCACTTATATCAAACCCAATTACAGAAATTTTCTTTGCAAACTCTAATGCAATCGGCAAACCAACATAACCTAACCCGATTACAGCCAGTTTCGATTTCTTTTCAATAAGATTATTATACATTCTGCTGATTAATTTTTAATAGAAACGTATTCCAAAATATTTGTACTTATAAAATCAAGTTGTTCTTTATCCATTTCTGTATGGATAGG
>JANOFP010000578.1:0-3445 GCA_031413675.1 Bacteroidota bacterium | reverse complement strand
GCATCACTTTCATCAAACCTCCCAATTGAGCCACCTGTCTTGTATGTGTCCGGTCATATATCATTCCGATAACGGCGAAGAAAAGGGCTGTCATCAAACCATGCGATACCATTTGCATTACGGCTCCATCAATAGCAGTTTTTGTAAGCATACCTATACCGAGTAATACAAAACCACAGTGGCTTACGGATGAGTATGCGTTTATATATTTTAAATCCGTCTGCATCATGGTAGCGAAGGCGCCATATAAAATGGCAATAGATGCCAGAACAATTATTATCGTTGAATATTCGTGTGCAGCATCCGGCATTAAATAAGTAGCGGCACGAAGACAACCATAACCGCCGAGTTTCATAGAAATGCCGGCAAGAAACATGGAAGCTGCTGTCGGTGCAGAGGAGTGGCCATCGGGCACCCAGGTATGAAAGGGAAACAGTGCAGTAAAAATGCCGAAGCCAATAAATACAAATGGAAAAAACAGTTTCTGTACTTCAACGGGAATATTCATTTCGGCTATTTGTAAAATATCAAAACTATGTACACCATTTATATCTGTATTAAAATACAAACCTGCCAAACCTACAAACACCAATGCAGAACCACCCATCAGCATCAAAGCCAGTTTCATGGCGCTGTATTCTTTTTTACCACTTCCCCAGATGCCGATAAGTAAGAATTTTGGTATCACAGCTACTTCAAGGAAGAAAAAAAGAGTAAATAAATCAAGCGCAATAAAAAAACCGTAAGCACCCATGCTTAAAAATATCAGCAGGAAGAAAAATTCCTTGTTCATTTTTTCCATCTTCCACGAAACAAGAACACCGGCTATTACTACAAATGCAGTTAATAAAATCATGGCGATGGAAATTCCATCTACTCCGGTATGATAATTTATTTTCAATGGCTCAAACCATGTGTAATTATTTTCAAAAAGGAATGCTGCTGTTTTTCCACCTGCTCTTTCCTGTTGATAGAAATAAAATAAAATAAAACAAAGTATCAGTTGTGCAGCCGAACCCAGTAATGCAATTGTTCTTACCTGCTTCAATCCTTTTGCAGGTAATAAAGCAAGTGCAGTGAGTAATGGAACAAATATTAATATTGACAAGTTCATTTTTAAAATTCTTTAGTGCCAGCGGCACGTTCTATTAGTAGAAATATAATTTTTGTTTTGGTTGAGCTCCGTAGGAGCGACATGTTTTTTGTTTAATCATAAAATTCAAATAAATATTTTTCATTGTATTCAACACCAAATTCTTCCATCAGATTCATGTATTCTGTCCTGAATGTTATTTTTTGATGCTGCTCAGGTTGTTTCAAAATATAATTTACCACATTCGATGCTAGTGATTTTGAATAACTGAATGCTCCAAATCCTTCCTGCCAGCTGAATGTACTGTTAACAAATTTCTTTTCTTTAATAAAAGAAGATGAATTTGCTTTTATATCCCTGGCAAGGTCTGAGATTGACATATCGGGTTTCATGCTTACGAAAATATGCGTATGGTCGGGCATGCAATAGATAGCATAAAGTTTTTGTTTCTTATTTGTGATTATTCCTGTCATATACTTTTGCAATTCCTCTCTGAATGATTCTTTAATAAAACATTCTCTCCCTTTTACAGCAAAAACAATTTGAATATATATTTGAGTATAGGTGTTTCCCATTTTTAATATATCGCCCCTCCGGGGCTCTGTTTATCTTTTACAAATTAATCTACTACTAACATATTGCCCCTATGGGGCTCCTATTTCCACAAATACAAAAACACGATTGCCAGCGCCACAATACCCCCAAAGAAATAAATAGCATAGCTCTGTACTTTACCAGATTGTATGCCTTTTATTAAACCGGAAATCGATGCTGTTGTATTTGCAATTCCATTCATCAGTCCGTCCACAATATTTTTATCTAACCACGCTGCCGGTCGTCCAATTAGGTTAAAAATTATTTTCTTCGTAATGAATAGATATAGCTCATCAATATAAAATTTCTTTTTTGCTGCTGTATATAAACTGCCTAACCTCTTTGAATGTTTCTCCGGGCATTCATTTTCATAGCGGAAATACCAGGTTGCAATACCAATACCTGTAACAGCCAACAGAACTGGTGCAATGGAGAACAGTAAATGAAAATGTGTTTCTAAACTTTTGTTATCACTTGAAACAAATTCACCAAACGGAATAAAACCGGCAGCAGCTGATAAAATTGCGAGGATTACCAATGGTATTTTCATAGACCAAGGCCCTTCGCCATACCTGTCCGCCGAAGCTTCAGCGGAGGCGGAATGATTGTGCAATACAGTTTGTTTATTCCAAAAAATGGAAAAATACAACCGGAACATATAAAATGCTGTGAGGCCTGAAGTAAACAAAGCGATTCCGTAAACTATTTTATTTGAATTAAATGCTGCAAGCAGAATTTCTTCCTTACTGAAAAACCCTGCAAAAGGCGGAATGCCGGCAATGGCAAGACATGCAATTAAAAAAGTCCAGTTAGCAACAGGTAAATATTTTCTCAAGCCACCCATATCTTTCATTTCATTACTGTGAATGAAATGTATCACTACACCAGCACCAAGGAATAATAATGATTTAAAGAATGCATGAGTAAATAAATGGAACATGGAGGCAGTAAAGCCTAAACCATTTTCTCCACCGTATCCGGATACACCCAAAGCAAACATCATATACCCTATCTGTGACATAGTAGAATAGGCCAGTACTCTTTTTATATCCGTTTGTGTACATGCAATGATTGCAGCAATAAAAGCTGAAATCAATCCAACAAATGTTACAATACTTAATGCAGCCTGTGTCAGTGTAAACAATGGAAATAATCTTGCGACTAAATAAACACCTGCCACCACCATGGTTGCAGCATGTATTAATGCAGAAACAGGTGTGGGGCCTTCCATAGCATCGGGCAACCAGATATGTAATGGGAACATGGCTGATTTACCGGCACCACCTATAAAAATTAAAGTCAATCCCCAGGTAAGTGCACTTACGCCAACAAATGACGCTGTAGTAACAGCAACAAAATGTGATGACTGTTGTTCAGTTAAATTCTTAATGAGTGTGTTGAAATCAAGTGTGCCGCCATAGAAAGCAAGAATCAAAATGCCGATAAGAAAACCAAGGTCAGCAAAACGAGTTACGATAAATGCTTTCTTCGATGCAGCAACTGCAGAGGGTTTGTCGTAATAATAGCCAATTAGTAAGTAAGAGGATACACCCACCAGTTCCCAAAACATATATATCTGGAAAAGATTGCCTGAAATAACTAATCCCAGCATGGAAAAAGTAAAAAGTCCTAAAAAAGCATAGTAAGTTCCGAACCGTTCTTCGCCTTTCATATACCCTAAACTGAAAATATGCACCATCAACGAAACAAAAGTTACCACCACCAGCATCATAACTGAAATGGGGTCAAGGATGATGC
>JANOFP010000577.1:0-3100 GCA_031413675.1 Bacteroidota bacterium | reverse complement strand
CTGTCGCTGATCCGCCGCGGGCTCATCAGGGCGGATGAAGTGAGGATCATCTGGACGGCGGGTCCAATGCCGAATTCGCCGATCGTCATCCGCGCTGACCGCCCTCAGGATGAAGCACAGATAAGACCTCGCAGCGGTCTTGCCATTAAACAAGGCATTACTTGTCTCAATTCTCCCGGAACTGTTGATGCTGATTATCGTGGCGAAATTAAAATAATTTTAATCAACCTTTCTACAGAAGAGCAAATCATCAATAATGGTGACCGTATTGCACAAATGATTATACAAAAAGTGGAGAAAATAGAATGGACAAATGCAGCGGCATTGGAAGTTTCGGAAAGAGGTGAAGGGGGATTTGGCAGTACCGGGAAAAAATAATTCAATGAAAAACATTCAACATTCAATCAGGAGACATAAAAAACCGGTATTTACTTTTTTTTCAGTGATCGTATTTACTTTATTTATTACTTCATGCCGGGGCCCCAAAAAATTACAAACTGCAATTAATAAAAGAGATACTGCTGAAGCAGTAGTGGTTGTGAATTTGAATACAGCTCACGATGATTCTATAAAATATATTCATGCTGCATTAGCGGGGGTCAATGCTCAAAAAATATTTTTTACCTCATTCAATGCAAAGGTAGAAGTGGATTACAGTGGCGGAGATGGGAAAAAATATAATGTGAACGCAGCACTGCGTATGTATAAAGATAGTATCATCTGGATTTCGGTAAATGCATTATTGGGAATAGAAGCAATACGGGTTGTGATTACTAAAGATTCTGTAAAACTTCTGAATAAACTCGACAAAATTTATACAGCACGAAGTGTAAGTTATCTTCAGGAAGTAACTGCGTTACCCCTTGATCTTGCCACTTTACAGGATTTGATAATTGGCAATCCCGTTTATCTTGACAGCAATATTGTTTCCTATGAAAAGTCGGGTGAAGAATTATCGCTGTTGAGTCTTGGTGCCATCTTCCGGCATTTTATAACATTGCAGGATGCAGATAAAAAAATACAACACAGCAAACTGGATGATATGGATATACTCCGAAACAGAACCTGTGATTTGGTTTATGAAAAGTATGAAACAAAAAAAGGAGTTCGCTTTTCGACCAAGCGGCAAATTTCTGTTTCCGATAAAACGAAACTGGATGTAAAGCTTGATTTTAAAAATTATGATTTTAATGAAACGTTAAGTTTTCCTTTTTCAGTACCCAAAAACTATAATAGAAACTGAAGAATAAAATTTATCTTGCAATCATCCGTTATTACTATCCGCACCCCATGTATTTATAACGCCAAAATCCATGAACGATGAAGAAAATTATCTTATTCCTTGCCATTCTTATTTCAGTTATTGCTGTAAATGCACAACCTGTACAAGACAAAGCTCAGATGGAAAAAGAGCGGCAGGAACTTCAAGAGGAAATAAAAGCGATTGAACGGGATTATATCCGGGTACATGGGCAGGCAAAATCATCACTCGGTGAATTGAATGTGCTGAATAAAAAAATAAATCTTCAGGAGCGGTTTATCAATAGTATCAGTAAAGAACTGCGATTTATTGATGATGATCTCTACCGGAGCAATATTGAAATTTACCGGTTACAAAATCAGCTAGACACCTTGAAATTGCAATATGCAAAAAGTGTGGTGTATGCGTATAAAAACAGGAGCAACTACGATTACCTGAATTTTATTTTTTCTTCCACTAGTTTTAATGATGCGATGAAGCGCATCTCTTATTTGAAACAATACCGGAAGTACAGAGAACAACAGGCCGAAACAATAAAGGAAACTCAGGAGTTAATTTTACAAAGAAGAAAGCAACAACTTTCAAAAAAAGAAACGAAAAATGTTGCTTTAAAAAATCAAACGAGCCAGGTAAGTGAATTGGCTAAACAGAAAAATGAAAAGGCTGCAGTAGTTTCAAAATTAAAAGGCCAGGAGAAAGACTTATTAGCACAATTGAATGCAAAAAAGAAAAGAGATAAGGATATTAAAAACGCAATCGCTGCTGTAATAAAACGTATCGCAAAGGAAAATGATATTGCAAGAAAAAAAGCAGAGGCTGCCGAAGCGGAAGCAAACAAAAGGAATAATACAACCATCACTCCGGCAGTTGTCGATAAGCCAGGCACAACTGTTATCAAACCAACTACAGTTAAAACAAATAGCAATTCAATCGAATTAAATTCAGGTGATATAAAATTGTCAGGAGAATTTCAAACGAATAAGGGAAAACTCCCCTGGCCTGTGGACAATGGCTATGTAAGTATTCATTTTGGAAAATATAAGGTGGAGGAATTGAAAGGAATCGTTGGTGAAAGCTCAGGTATAACAATCATAACGGAAAATTCAGGACAAACAGTAAAGTCAGTTTTTGATGGAGAGGTAGTTGCCGTACATGATCTGGGTGATTCAAAAGCAATATTTATCAAGCATGGCAAATACTTGACTTCTTATGGAAATCTTTCTTCAGTTTCGGTGAGTAAAGGTTCAAGAGTTTCGACTGGTCAGCAATTAGGTAAAACCGCAACTAGTGATAATGGCACAGGTGGACAAATAGATTTTATGTTGTTGATAGAAGCGAGGGAACAAAATCCTGAACAATGGCTGCGGCGCAGATAAAATAGAGTTCAAGAAAATTATAAACCCCGAATAATTTCGGGGTTTTATTTTTATAAAAATCGTTCATACAGTTTTTCGTATTCCGGAACGATATTGCTGATGTCATATTTCATAGCATACTTAGCTGCACGTTCTTTAAATTGTTTCAAAACCAAAGGGTCTCTTAAAATTTTAATGGCTTGCTGACCCATTGTTTTCACATCTCCCACATCACCCATATAACCCGTTTCGCCAGGAATATTTATTTCAGATAATCCTCCAGCATTCGTTGTTACGATTGGCACACCTGCAGCCATTGCTTCCAGTGCAGCTAAACCGAAACTTTCATATTCAGATGGTAACAGAAACAAATCAGCAATGGCAAGAATATCTTCCATTTGTTCTTGTTTACCTACAAATCTTATTTCATCACAAAGATCTAATTCGCGGCAAAGATCTTCGGCTGCAGGTCTTTCAGGTCCAT
>JANOFP010000576.1:0-1618 GCA_031413675.1 Bacteroidota bacterium | reverse complement strand
AATTTCCATCATAAAATAATTAAAGGCTTCCTCTAATTCTTTATTCTCTGTATCGCAGGTAACACGTACCTGCCGCCAGCATGCATCTTCGCTTATGGCTGCTTCCAGTTCGCTGCTGTCTTTCAACCATTGTTCCAAATCTTCTTTGGAAAGTATTTCTCTTTCATCCAGGTTTTTAAAATAGGGTTCCAATGTTTCCCAGTTTTTTACTTCCAGATTTTGGGGCAAAAAATTCCGTGGCAGTTTTTCTATATCAGCACTATAATTCATGATGCTTGTTTTAAATTAAAAAAGCTATCCGTTATTTCAGATAGCTTTCTGTAAATCGCAACTCTATTTATTCAGCCTCTTTTTTTGTTTCTTCTTCTGTTTCATTTTCTTCTTCTGGTATTTCACTAAGCTTTATTTCTACGTTATTTTTCTTCAGCGCTTCATACCATTTCACCATTTTCTTCATATCGCTTGCATACACTTTTTCAAAATCCATGTCCGGAAAAACTTTTTCAAAATATTTTTTCACTGCATCGTTGCTTTTCAGATCGGGCAATTGGCCTCCCGCTTTTTCTATAGCATGAAAAACATCCACCAGGTTTACATTCTCATTTACCGTGTATATTTCAATACTTTCCAAATGCGAAAAATTATGACTGCGTGTGGCTGCAAACCGTGTACTCCCGTCATCTAACGATCGCACAATTGCACCATCTGACTTACTGCTGACTAATTCGTGCAAACCGGGCAATCCGGTTACTGCAACTAGTTTTGAATACTCCATAAGTTTTGTATAAAAATTTGGGCTGCAAGATAACCCCAAAACTGCAAATAAATTCTGAAAACAAAAGAGCCTGTCTTAAAAAGTTTTTTCAACACAGAGATACGGAGAAACAGAGTTTCTCAGAGTATTGATTTACAATTTTACTTTCTCTGTGAAACTCAAACACTCTGTAACTCTGTGTTTAAATTTTTCACTTTTGAGACCGCCTAGCCCCTGAAATTGTCATTCTAAAACCTATTATTGTTTTTTATTTCGCTGGCCAAACCCTACTAAAGAAATTAAACCCAACACTCCCAATGTTGCATATAAAATACCATTTACTTTTCCAGGAGTTTTAGCTGCAATGGACGCAACGGTATTATAGGATGCTTCGCTAGGAATATCTTTTTCTTCCGTTTCTTCACTCACTACGTCCCAATCACTATAATTTTTTCCGGTTAAATAAGTAAGCATTTCCAGTTCATCCGTTCTTCTTTCTTTTAATTGTTTCAAATATTTTTTCCCGGCATCACAATTAAAATCACCAGTTGCCGGATGTGTAACAATATAACGTGCCTGGTAATTTTCTGTATTGGGTGTTGTTTGAAATTGTAAATCCTGGGGAAAAGATTTGCGATTGTAGCGTATATGTAATCTGGTGAAATAAACATTATCAGAATAATTATCTTCTTTTTGATCTACATCTGTATAGTCATTCCAATCGCGGTTCACCCACCAAACACCTGCTTGTACTAAATCTTGTGTAGATGGTGCCGTAGCCACACATGGATCGCATTTTACAAAATTCTTCGGGCTTACATCCCACGCATATTCAAGCATGGCAATTGCTTTACCTTCTTTGCT
>JANOFP010000575.1:0-8849 GCA_031413675.1 Bacteroidota bacterium | reverse complement strand
GATATGGGACGCAGTGCAACTAATGTTGTGGGAAACAGTATTGCTACTGCTGTAGTAAGTAAATGGGAAGGGGAATTAACTCACGGGTCTGAATAATTTTTTAATCATCAATCGTAATAAAAAAAATATATGGGATTTTTAGAGCAGTTTATTAATTGGATAATTGATTATGGCGGTCTTTATGTTTTGTTATTGGTTGTATTCGCCGAAACAGGTTTGCTGGTCGGCTTTCTTTTCCCCGGCGATTCATTATTATTTGCAGCCGGTATTTTTTTAAATAAGCTTACAAAAAATCTTTTCAATCTTGATGATGCTACATCTGTAATGCCGTGGCAATGGATGATTGTGGTTATACTGGTAATGATTGCTTCTGTACTGGGTAATATTGTTGGCTATTGGTTTGGTGTAAAAACCGGGCCATTGCTATACGAAAGAAGGGAGACATGGTTATTTAAAAAGAAACACCTGATAAAGGCAAAAGCCTTTTATGATAAATATGGTAAGCCGACAATCTTCGTTGCAAAGTTTCTTCCTTTCATCCGCACCTTTGCACCAATCGTTGCGGGTATGGTAAAAATGAATAAACCCGTTTTCATGTTTTATAATATTATGGGAAGTATTTGCTGGGTTGCTTCTATGATGCTTGGCGGATATTTTATTGACAGCTGGGTGCAACGCAAATTTGGGTTTAGTTTACAGGAGCATATTGAAATCATCACCATCGGAATAATTCTGGTAACAACACTTCCGGTTATTTACAAAGTATTTTTTGGTAAAAAAGATAAAGACGAAGAACCCTCTCAAACTGCATCTTAATTATGCAACCGAAAACCAACTACGGCATTTTATCGCTTCCGGTTATTGTTGCGGCTTTAGGTTATTTTGTTGACATTTATGATTTGCTGTTATTTACAATTGTAAAAAAAACAAGTTTGCTTGCTGTTGGCGCAACTGATGCGACATTACTTGTAGATAGTACAAGAGTTATTAATTGGCAAATGTTCGGATTATTACTCGGAGGAATTATTTGGGGTGTTCTGGGTGATAAAAAAGGAAGACTTTCAGTTCTATTTGGTTCTATTATTCTTTATTCCATCGCCAATTTTATTACATGATTTATTCATACTGTAGAAGAATATGCTGCATGTCGCTTTTTTGCCGGTTTAGGGCTTGCCGGAGAATTAGGAGCAGGCATTACAGTATTAAGCGAATTATTACCAAAAAATAAAAGAGGTATCGGAACATCTTTAGTTGCAGGCATTGGATTATTTGGTGCTGTGGTCGCTTATTTTACTTTTCAATTTACAGATGACTGGCGTTTGTGTTATAAAATCGGTGGTGTACTCGGCATTTTGTTATTATTTCTGAGAGTAAGTGTTGCTGAGTCTGGCATGTTTAAGGAGGCAAGAGATAAAAATGTTTCCAGAGGAAATTTTCTAATGTTCTTTAATAACGCAAAACGATTTAAGAAATATTTTCTTGCCATACTAATAGGATTGCCTACCTGGTACGTAATTGGAATTTTAGTAAATCAGAGTGACCGCTTTGGTAAAGAAATGTTTGGAAGTAAAACGATTGATTCGGGCCGGGCAATTATGTTTGCCTATATCGCAATTGCCATTGGCGACATTTTAATCGGATTGATTAGTCAATATTTTAAAAGCCGTAAAAAGGCGTTGCTCCTTTTTTATATCCTATGTATCATTTCCCTTTTTATTTTTTATAGCTCATGGAATAATAGTGATGCACGAATGTATATGATATGTGCTGCCCTGGGTTTTAGTACAGGCTTTTGGGCAATCTTTGTAACCATGGGGGCGGAACAGTTTGGAACAAACCTGCGGGCTACCGCAGCTACCACAATTCCAAATATGGTAAGGGGCGCATTGCCATTAATTAATATGCTTTTTCTGGATTTGTTTCAAAAAACATGGAACCTCAGTATAATTGAAAGTGGTATTCTTACCGGTATCATTGTAATGGCTATTACATTATTCGCTTTTTATTTTACAGAAGAAACATTTAATAAGGATTTAAACTATTTGGAACCGGAAGAACTGTTTCCATAAAAATTATTGTGCCTAAAATTTTAATAATACGATTTTCCTCCATCGGGGATATAGTACTTACCACCCCGGTTATCCGTTGTTTAAAAAAACAAGTTCCGGAAGCCGCCATTCATTTTTTGGTAAAAGAAAAATTCCGTTCGGTCGTTGAACACAATCCTTATATTGATAAACTACATATACTGGATCATAGTTGGGAAACAATGATGGAAGAATTGAAAGCGGAGGAGTATGATTTTATTATCGACCTACACCATAATGTAAAAACTTTACGACTAAAGAATGAGCTGTCCAAAAGACCCAATGGGAAAGTAAAAGCCTTTTCATTTTACAAACTCAATATTGAAAAATATATTTATACCAGTCTTAAAATAAATATACTTCCTAAACAACATATTGTTGACCGGTATTTAAAAACTGTTGAATCATTCGGTGTAAAAAATGATGGGGCGGGACTTGATTATTTTATTGGGAAAAATGAACAAACAAAAAAGACGGATCTACCTGCATCACATCATGCCGGATATATTGCTTGTGTAATTGGTGCAGCACATGGCACGAAACAATGGCCCGTTACAAAATGGGCAGCATTTGCCGAAAAAATAAATCATCCAATCATTTTACTCGGCGATACGAAGGATAAAGCCATGGGAGAAGAGATTGCATCTGTTGACAAAGTGAAAGTATATAATGCCTGTGGCAAATTTAGTTTGAATGAAAGTGCTGATCTAATACAAAAATCAAAATTGGTAGTAACGCATGATACCGGACTGATGCATATTGCTGCAGCTTATAAAAAACCAATTATATCATTATGGGGAAATACAGTTCCATCTTTTGGTATGTTTCCATACTACGGGAATACCCTAATTCCTAATTACCAATTACAAACTCCTAAGCTCTGGTGCAGACCCTGTAGCAAAATAGGATATGACAAATGCCCACTTGGACATTTTAAATGTATGAGCAAAATCAATGAAGACACTGTACTTGAAACAGTGAGAAGTTTTTTGCAATAAAATTCATATTCCGGAAAATTTTAATTCCGGCAATCTATAAAATGAATTTTGAAACAATTATTTACCCCAGGTAAGAATTGTTGCAAGAGCAATCGCGGTAAAAATGAATCCAATGATTAAATAACCCTGAACGTTTGGATTTTGTAATGAAGTGTAAATTTTTTTCATAAACGTTTTTTTAAAAATTAATAAAGTAGGGTCAGGATTTCAATACGTGTTAAAAATCTGCTTAATTTCAGAAATAAATCGGACGATTTATAGAGAGGGTTGGATTACAATGCGAAAATAGAGAATTATACTCAATCACCAAAAGTTGTTCTAAAAAATTATCCACCTACAATTTCGTTCAATTCCAGCCATTTCAGCTCTTTTTCATCAAGAAGTGAGTCAATTTCGCCAATTCTTAATGAAAGCTGACTAAATTCAGTGAAGGGGGTAGAACTATTATTTAATTTTTCAGTTACTGACAATTTTTCTTTTGAAAGGTCAGCAATTTCCTTTTCAAGGGTTTCAAATTGTCTTTTTTCTTTAAACGATGGTTGTCTCTTCTGGAAGGCGGGTGGTTTCTGGTTAATTGTTGTAATCGCTGTTTGTTTTTTTTGGGTCATCTGCCATTTGTCCTGTGACATCATTTCTTTTTCTTTCTCATTCATTCTGTACTGTGTATAGTTGCCCGGAAAATCTTTCACCACACCATCACCCTCAAAAACAAATAAATGATCCACTAACCGATCCATAAAATAACGGTCATGCGATACAATTAATAAACACCCGGGAAATTCATTTAAAAAATTTTCAAGTACGCCGAGTGTAGGAAGGTCCAAATCATTTGTTGGTTCATCTAAAACCAAAAAATTAGGGTTACGAAATAGAATAGACAATAAGTGCAATCTTCTTTTTTCGCCACCGCTCAGGCTGCTGATATAGGTATATTGCTTTTCCGGATCAAATAAAAATAACTGAAGAAACTGTGCAGCGCTTAATGAGCCACCACTAGCCAATGGGAAATGTTCAGCAATATTTTTTACAAACTCAATCACCCGCATATCTTCTTTTACTTCCAATCCTTTTTGAGAGTAGTTGCCAAAAATGACTGTATCGCCAATATTTATTTTGCCACTATCCGCTTTTTCAGAGCCCAGGATAATATTAATAAAAGTTGATTTACCCACGCCATTTTTACCAACGACTCCGATGCGTTCGCCTTTATTAAATGTATAATCAAATCCCTTCAGCATTATTTTATCATCAAAACTTTTATAAACTTTTTTCATCTCAACTACTTTACCGCCGAGACGATTCATTTTCATCTGTAACTCCAATTGATTGTCCTCAATTTGTTGTTTTGCTTTTTTTTCAATCACATAAAAATTGTCCTGGCGGCTTTTACTTTTGGTTGTTCTTGCTTTGGGTTGCTTTCGCATCCATTCCAGTTCTTTGCGGTAGGTATTTTTTGCTTTATCAATGCTTGCTGCTTCACTTTCCAACTTCGCTGCTTTCTTTTCTAAATAATTTTCATAACTGCCTTTATATACGTTCAGTTCACTTCTGTCGAGATCCCAAATTTCATCACAAACAGCATCTAAGAAATAGCGGTCGTGTGTTACCAGGAGCAGCGTTACTTTTTCCTGATTCAGATAATGCTCCAGCCATTCCACCATTTCTACATCCAAATGATTGGTAGGCTCATCCATTATCAATAAAACATGTTTGTGTTCAAAGCCAATATCAATTAATGTTTTTGCCAGCGCCACTCTTTTTCGCTGACCACCACTTAACGTATTTACGGGTTGATTTAAATGATGAATATTCAATTTGCCTAGTATCTGTTTTACTTTGGTATCAAAGTTCCAGGCACCGAGATCATCAATTTTTATAATAGCATCATTAATTTTGTCTGCGTCTTCTTCATCACAGGCTGCTTCATATTCAGCAATGGCATTGATGACTGGGTGATTGTGAAAAAAAATATTTTCAAGTATTGTTTTTTCTTCAATAAAAGTAGGCTCCTGTTCAAATAGCGCAACAGTAACTTCTTTGCTGATCCAGAGTTTTCCTTCATCAGCAATTTCCTGACCTGCCAAAATTCTTAATAAAGTGGATTTGCCATAGCCATTCCGTGCTACTAATGCAATTTTATCACCTTCCTCAATATGAAATGAAATATTCTGAAACAGAGGCTGGATACCATAACTTTTTGTCAAATTTTCTACAGAAACATAATGCATGCAGCAAAGATAATTGTAAGTGCTTCTTAAATTGTAAATATGTTTCTTTGTACTGATTTTTATGCAAACAATTATTGGAGTCGATATTAATAAAGCTGCCACATTACTCAAAAATGGTGAACTGGTGGCCGTGCCAACTGAAACAGTGTACGGTCTTGCCGCCAATGCATTAAATGAAGATGCAGTTTTGAAAATATATTATGCTAAAAACCGCCCCCGGTTTAATCCTTTGATACTCCATGTTGCGTCCTTTAATAAATTAAAAGATTATGCAGAAGAAATTCCGGATGCTTGTATGAAATTGGCTACTGCTTTTTCACCTGGACCTATTAGTTTTTTATTAAATAAGAAAACTACAGTTCCTGATTTAATTACTGCAGGCAGCAAAAAAGTAGTGATTCGAATTCCGAATCATCCGATGCTGCTTACATTGCTTAATCAAATTGATTTTCCACTGGCAGCACCAAGTGCCAACCCTTCGGGTTTTGTAAGTCCGGTTACAGCACAGCATGTATTAGAAGGACTGAATGGAAAAATTCCATACATCCTGGATGGAGGAGAATGTAAAATTGGTTTGGAATCAACCATTGTTGGTTTTGAAAATGGAAAAACAATTCTCTATAGGTTGGGTGGTATTTCAAAAGAAGCAATTGAAACTTTTTTGGGAAATGAAGTTGAATTAAACTTATCTCATACCACTCCCGATTCGCCTGGACAATTAAAAAGTCATTACGCAACTGCAACACCACTTTATTTTGGAAATGCAGAAGAGCTGATAAAAAAATTTTCGAGTAAAAATTTTGTAGTAATTACATTGGATAAAAAATTTTCTACAATTACTTCTTCTATGCAATTTCAATTGTCTGCCAGTGGTGATTTGAATGAGGCTGCGAGAAATCTTTTTAAAACCTTGCGGTTAGCTGATGAATTAAATGCGGATTTAATTATTGCTGAAAGTATGCCGGATAAAGATCTGGGTACTGCAATCAATGATCGGCTGCAAAGGGCACAACATATAAATAAAATAATTTAATCATAGGTAGTTTGAAATAACACCGGAAAATTTTTCTTCAATTTTGCCTGTTGCCTGCTACTGATATGTTCAAAAAGTTTTTTATATTTTTCCAAACAGAGTTCGGTTAGTGCTTTTTTTTGCCCCGTGGCAATTTCTTTTACAATTACTTCAAAAACTACATCTTGAGGTTCTCCATCTTTTATCAATTTTAGTGCATCATACATTTTGCCGGTACCCGTATAGCTTTTAAATAAGCGTCCACGGATATAATTTGCTAATTCATCTGAACTGATTGTGTCCTTGCCAACAGAAATAATTCCGGATTGATTGACTTTAATTGTAATAATTTTTTGAGCTGACGGGTTTGATGTTGCAGATGTTCTATTTGCGAAAAGCAACAGGGTTGAAAAAAATAGTAAACATCCAACAATTGTTGAGTAGCGATATGAATGCAGAAGAGTCCCGTAGGTATGTGAACAAAAGTTTATAATAGCCATAATGCTTGGTAAAAAATTATTTCAAATGTTTTCCAAAAAAATCGATTGTACGCTGCCAGGCTAGTTTTGCAGCAGCTTCATTATACCTTGCCACAGATGTATCATTATGAAATGCATGGTTTACGCCATCATATAGATACTGCTCATATACAATATTATTTTTCTTTAATGCAGCTTCATAAGCAGCATTACCTGCATTTACTCTTTCATCCAAACTTCCATAATGTAACTGGACGGCGCATTTAATTTTTGCTACTTCTTCATCGGCCGGTTGTCTGCCATAGAAAGCAACAGCAGCTTTTAATGTAGGAATATTCACTGCAAGATTATTTGACATAGCGCCACCCCAGCAAAAACCAACACAACCTGCATTACCATTATAATCTTTCCGGGTATTTAAATAATCAAATGCATTTTTAAAATTCTGAAGATTGTTTTCCGCTTTCAGTTCCTGAAATTTTGTTCTTGCTTCATCTTCGGTAGCTGGCAATGTGCCGAGGGCAGATAAAGCATTCGGAGCTATTGCAAGATAACCGGCTTTTGCAGCACGCCGTGCTACATCTTCTATATGTGCATTGAGTCCACGGTTTTCATGAATAACGATTATGGCAGCATATTTTTTTTCTTTTTTGGGTCTTGCAATATAGGCACTCATTGTATTAGGTACTCCTGCAAACGAAATTGTTTCTGTAAACAAATCATCATCGGATGTAGTGCCGGCACTTTTATAATCGTTTTCTATTTGTGATAAAACCGTTGAAGCAATCGCCATACTTCCTGTAATTAAAGTGAGCCGTTTTATAAAATCACCTCTTGTTATATTGGGTGAATGTATATACTCGTCGTAGAGATTGACAATGCGCTGATCCATATTGTTAATTTTTAGGAAATGAAAGTTACGTTATTCTTTCAGAAAAAGGATCAAAGGGTTTGTTGTAAAGAAGTAAATCCTAACTTTGCCATCACAAAAAAATAATCATGAAAATAAAATTTCTTCTATTTGCGGTTACTATACTCACAATAGCAGCTTGCAATAATTCTGCTGACAGTAATACCGATGCCGCAAAAGATACTGCATCACATGATGCGGATCATCATATGCCAGTTACTACTGCTGTTCCTGAAGTTGAAAATCCTCCGGCAGGGGCAAAAGTTTTTTTTAAAAATTTAAAAGCGGGTCAAACTATTTCTTCACCTTACAAATTGGAAATGGGGTTGGAAGGAATGAAAATTGATACAGCAGGGCCATTGGTTTCAGGTTCCGGTCATCATCATTTAATTATAGACGGACCGGATTCTTTAGAAAGAGGATCTGTTGTAAAAAAAGATTCAGTGAATATTCATTTTGGTAAAGGGCAAACAGAATATGAACTAAAACTTACACCGGGTAAACATAAACTTACATTACAACTTGCAGATGGTATTCATCGCTCCTATGGCGGCCAGCTAAGTGCAACGGTTGAAGTGAAGGTGAAGGACTAATACCGAATCGCCATACAAATTAGTCCAATACGAAAGTCGTCTCTGCTCTCGGTATTCTTGTCCCGATTTGCTTCGGGAATACCGGATTTCTTGGATTAAAAAGTAAATCAAATTAGTTTAAAAGTATTTTAACTTAATAAAAAAGGTGGTTGAATTTCAACCACCTTTTTTTGTTGTATAGCGAACGGGTTAGTTTTTATTTAGGTAATGCCATTCCTTCAGTGACTTTATTTATAGGGGCACGGTCATAATAATTACCAACAAAATCTACCTTACCGGCATCATTCAGATGGTTTACACTATGAAGCCAGAACATCACATTTTTACCATTTTTATATTTTGCATTTACCATTGTCCAATATAAAATCCATTTTCCTGTAGGTGCATATTTGCTTTGTTGTTCATTGGCAAGTAAAGGCACAATGATTGTTTCATCAAAACTAAGCGAATCAATAAGGCTCCAGCGGCTTTTCCAATAATCCTGAACAGCTTTTTTCCCAACAAGACTGTCGCCACCCGACCAGGTATAACGGATATTATCA
>JANOFP010000574.1:0-16114 GCA_031413675.1 Bacteroidota bacterium | reverse complement strand
GAAAAAATTTCCTACGATCCATTTCAATATAAAAGAAGAGAAACTTTTACGGTTGGAAATATTGGAGGTAAAAATGTTCCTGTTGTAATTGCAGATTTAAGTAAAATAGAAAAAATTAATCAGGATACATTACAAGATGTAGGATATACCTATGATGGATCACTAGATAAATGGAAAATAAGTGATGCAGCAGCAGATTATATTTTTACCGGAAATCAATTAATCAGTTTTCCGTTGCCGGGTACTTTAAAAGTGATTGTGTATCCTGCAACATGGCAGGAAGCAAAAGATAAAACGAAATACTTTCCAATATATGAGGATAGTGGTTTTGCAGAAGCTGAGTTGATAAGCGAAACAATGAATTTTGTAATGATTGATTGCACTGGTGATAATAAGCTGTCGGTTTATATTGATAAAATTGCTAACAATCCGAAAACGCTAATCTGCCTCAGCAGTACAAATAAAAATGCAATGCAGTGTGTAAGACAAGTGTATGCTGCATTTTTAAAAAATGAAATAAAAAACCCTGTTATTAATATTACCGATAGTAATTGGCAAACTGCTGATGAACATTTGATTCATTATGCAACAGAAACGGGTGCGTTGTTTTTGGAAGGGATGGGGGATGGAATTTGTTTAGGAATGTCGGGAAAAAGTTACAAGCTGCAAGCAACAAACTTTACGCAATTAAATGCAAGCGGAAGGAATTATGGAAATAATTTCTCTGCTGAGCAATTTATAAACAATACCGCATTCGGCATACTTCAGGCAACAAGAACCCGGATTTCAAAAACAGAATATATCAGTTGCCCAAGTTGTGGCAGAACATTATTTGATTTGCAGGAAACAACAGCAAAAATTCGTGCAGTTACAAATCATTTGAAAGGTGTGAAGATTGCAATTATGGGTTGTATTGTAAATGGTCCGGGTGAAATGGCTGATGCTGATTTTGGTTATGTAGGTAGTGGCCCGGGGAAAATTACATTGTACAAAGGAAAAGAAGTTGTAAAACGAAATGTAAGCAGTGCAATAGCAGTTGATGAATTGATTAATTTGATTAAGGAAAGTGATGCGTGGATTGAGATTGAAAATTGAAAATTATTCTAAAAAACCATTTAAAAAAAATTTGGGATTTCCAATTGCTGATTGAATTTTTTAAAACAAAGAAAATAGTATGGGTAGAACAACCTGGTTAGTTTTATTTTTTATAATTACGGCAGCTGATATTTTTGCAATCGCGACAGATAATGAAGATTTACGCTGGCTTACAAAAATTTTTATTGCTCCCTTACTCATCGGATATATAATTGCTTCTGTTACACTCATAAAAACAGTTTTGTATAAATGGATCATTGCTGCACTTATTTTTTCCTTTGCCGGCGATTTGCTCCTTATGCTGGAACCCAATGGAAGTATTTTTTTTATTTTTGGCCTTATCTCTTTTTTGATTGCTCATATTTGTTATATCGATTTTTTTAATGTTGTAAAATTGAAAAGGGAAATAAAAACAAATTGGATTATAATTGGAATCGTATCCCTTTATTATGCAGCTTTAATAATTTATTTATACCCGCATTTGGGTGCAATGAAAATTCCCGTTATTATATATGGTGCAGTTATCAGCTGTATGCTTGCATTGGCCCTGCATCTGCCGGGTATAAAATTTAAAAAAGCAGGGCGAAGCATGATGATAGGGGCAATTTTATTTGTAGTATCGGATACCCTGTTAGCTATAAATAAATTTTATGCACCGTTTGAGTATGCCGGCATTTTGATAATGACAACCTATGCTTTTGCACAGCTATTGATTGTGATAGGTGCCATAATTTATATAAGAAGATCATCGTCGGAATAAATTGAATAATAATACCAGGTATGCAACAAACAGATTTTCTAGTTATTGGTTCGGGTATTGCCGGGCTTACGTATGCACTGAAAACGGCAAATCAGTTTCCCGATAAAAAAGTAATGGTAATAACCAAAGCATCGGCAGATGAAACGAATACAAAATATGCACAAGGTGGCATTGCCGTGGTAAATGATCTGGAGAACGACAGTTTTAAGAAACATATTGAAGACACTTTAATTGCCGGTGATGGATTGTGTAATGAAAATGTAGTAGAGATTGTAGTAAAGGAAGGGCCGGAACGGGTAAATGAAATAATAGAATGGGGTGCCAGGTTCGATAAAGAAAATGATGGTGATTATAAAAGAGGAAAAGAAGGTGGCCATTCGGAGTTTCGCATATTGCATCACAAAGATGTAACAGGCAAAGAAATGGAACGGGCATTAATAGAAGCGGTAAGCAAACAAAAAAATATTGAATTTATCAAACATTGTTTTGTTGTTGATATTATCACACAACATCATCTTGGATTTTTAATAACAAAATCCACACCCGATATAGAATGTTATGGAGTATATGTTTTGAATTTACATACGAACAAAATTGAAAAAATAATTGCTGGTGTTACGGTGCTTGCTGCAGGTGGCAATGGGCAAGTGTATAGAACAACCACGAACCCTTCAATAGCTACGGGTGATGGCGTAGCAATGGTATATCGTGCAAAAGGACGGATTGAAAATATGGAGTTCATACAGTTTCATCCAACTGCCTTATACGAAGCGGGGGTTGGCGGACAGGCATTTTTAATAACAGAAGCTGTGCGGGGCGATGGCGGTATTCTTCGGAATAAAAATGGTGAAGCTTTTATGGAAAAATATGATGCGAGAAAAGATCTTGCACCAAGAGATATCGTAGCAAGAGCAATTGACAGCGAAATGAAACGAACCGGAACAGAGCATGTTTTTTTGGATTGCCGCCATTTTGATAAAGAAAAATTTACAGAGCACTTTCCAAACATTTATAAAAAGTGTTTAAGTATCGGTATTGATATTTTACAACAAATGATACCTGTGGCACCGGCTGCACACTACAGTTGTGGCGGAATAAAAACAGATGAGTGGGGAAGAAGCAGTATAAAAAACTTATATGCCTGTGGTGAATGTGCAAGCACAGGCCTTCACGGTGCAAATCGTTTAGCATCAAATTCATTATTAGAAGCAATGGTTTTTGCGCATCGTTGCTATATGGACACGCTGACAAAATTTTCTGATACATCTAAACAAATTTCGATTGACGGTCTTACCGTTCCGGATTGGAATGCAAAAGGAACAACTGAGCCAAAAGAAATGATTCTTATTACCCAAAGTTTAAAAGAGCTGCAATTGGTAATGAGTGATTATGTTGGTATTGTTCGCAATGATGTTCGTTTACAAAGAGCAATCCGACGAATTGATTTGCTGTGGGAAGAAACAGAACAGTTATATCAAAATACTTCTTTATCCCCTCAGTTACTCGAACTGCGTAATATGATTACGGTTGGTTATTTGATTGTGAAAGGCGCATCGTTACGCAAAGAAAGTCGTGGTCTGCATTTCAATACTGACTATCCGGGAAAGAGTGAACTCGTTCAAAATATTGTACTGTAGTTTTTATCTTTACCAATTATGTACTACGCTATTTACGGATTTTTATATCTCATTTCCCTACTCCCCTTTTTTGTCCTATATAGAATTGCCGATTTAATTTATGTTATCCTTTATTATATTACCGGGTATAGGAAAGCAGTAGTCATAGAAAATCTTCAATATGCTTTTCCTGAAAAGAACAAGGATGAATTAAAAAAAATTGCCAAAAAATTTTATTTAAATTTTGTTGATAACTGGATTGAGACAATCAAATTACTCTCCATCAGCAAAGCAACCTTAAATAAAAGAATAACTTCGAATATGCAGCTATTTCATCAACTGCATAGCGAAGGAAAATCGGTGCAGTTAAGTTTGGGTCATTTTTTTAATTGGGAAATCATGACGCTTTATACCGGGATTAACCAACCCTTTCCTTTTCTTACCGTTTATCTGCCACAAAACGATAAAACAACAAACCGGTTTTTTATTAAGATGCGGTCCAGATGGGGCAATCCGCAATTGTCTTCAACCGATATGGCTAAGGCAATAATACCCTGGCGGAAAAAAAAATATATTCTTGCCTTAGGAGCAGATCAAAGCCCGGCTGTTCCTGAAGCTGGATATTGGTTGTATTTTATGAACCGCCCTACCCCTTTTTTGAAAGGCCCTGAAAAATTTGCCCGTATTCAAAATATTCCAGTAGTAATGATGACGACGACAAAAACGAAAAGAGGCCATTACCATTTTGAATATTTTCTTTTGGCAGATGATACTAAAAAAATACCTGACGGCGAACTGATCCGCCGGTATGTAAAACACCTGGAAGATAATATAAGACTTCAGCCAGAAATCTATTTATGGAGTCACCGGCGATGGAAACATAGTTGGAAAGCTGAGTATAACGAGTTGTGGGTGGACGAATTAAAAGCCCCATCAACTACCAGGATATAAGCCGTAATTTGCTTTATTGAAAAACTAAATTTTCTTTTGCTTTATGTATTATCTTATTTACAGTGCACTGTGGCTGTTATCATTAATTCCGGTAAAAGTTTTATATCTGTTTTCGGATTTCACCTATTTAATGATGTATTCGGTCTTTAAGTATCGAAAAGAAGTTGTGTTTAAGAATCTGCTTCAGGCCTTCCCGGAAAAAACAGATGTAGAAAGAATTGTGATTGCAAAACAATTTTACCGGAATTTTATTGATACAATCTTTGAAACTATAAAATTTATTACAATCACTAAAAAACAAATAAACGAGCATGGCACCGGCGATTATGATTTAATAAATAATCTGGCAGCGAAAGGAAAGAATATTCATATCATGGTTGGGCACCAGTTTAACTGGGAATATGCAAATCTTTTATATTCCATGAATCTTCATACCCCATTTATTGCTGTTTACATGCCTTTTAAAAACAAACACATTGACAAAATTTTTTATAAGTTCAGAAGTCAGTACGGAGCCAGCTTTATTTCGGCACCCGATTTTAAAAATAAAAAGCATGCTGTTTTTTTAAAGCAGTATACGCTTGCCTTAGCGGCAGATCAAAACCCGGGTGATCCATCTAACGCCTATTGGATTGATTTTTTGGGAAAGCCTGCCCCGTTTATTACAGGCCCTGCAAGAGGTGCAGTAAAAAATAATACAGCAGTTATGATTGTTGGTTTTGGTAAAACCAAAAGAGGCCATTACCATTTTACCCCAACACTTATTACGGAGAACGGATCCTTATTTACTCCGGAGCAACTTACGGTTATGTATAAAAATGAGCTGGAGAAAATCATCCGGAAAGATCCAACAAATTATTTATGGAGTCATCGTCGCTGGAAATATGATTGGAAACCGGAATATGGCCCTATAATAAAATAAAAACACCCCTGAGAACAGAGGCGTTTATCAACACACACACATGAAAAAATATGATTTCTTTTTCCTCTTCAATTGTAAATAATCGAGGAAGTAAATTATTTTAAAGGAAATATTGTTATTGTCATCTGCTTCTAAAGTTTGATCAAAATTTTTGAAATAATTTTTTTCAACTGTATTCTTAAAATCATAGACGGCGTCTTTCCAAACTACATTAATAAAACTGCCGGGTGCAAACTGCCAGGTGTAAACCATGTCGATATTGAAAAAGTTTACATTCTGATCTCTGTTCAAATTAAATGTTGAATTCGGGCTCAATTTTCCATCAGCCTGTAAATTAAAAAACTGTTTGTTTTGTACGCTGCTGTTATAATGCCGCATGCGGAACGTAATACCCTGTTTGTTATTAAAATTATATTTGGCGCTTAAAATATTTTCTATGGTATTTACTTTTCTTTTAGCAAATACAATTTGCGAACTATTTTCTGACCAGGTATAACCTATATTATTGAAACGGGGTTCAAATAACATGCGGTAAGAAAGCGAAAACCGGTTATTGAAACGGTAGTTTTGCCTGAGCGACATTTCGCTGGTAAATCCATTATAGAAATTGAAAAATTTACGGTTAAACACCTGCGCATTGAAAGAATATTTTTTTGCAATATTACTTTCAAACCATCCTCCGAAAATTAAACTGGCTCCCCGCTTAAAATATTGACCGGCCCAACGCGGTTCATAAAAATCATTCTCCCGGAAATTAAATGCGATATAGCTCCCTGCCCACCACAATTTTTTTGACTGCAAATTGAAATTGAAATTAATTCGTGACCGCTGGTATTTTTCAGCTATGTTACCAATCGGCGAAAACAGTTTGCTGTAATTTCCATTTATGTTAATGGAAATACGGTTGTAAAAACCTTTCGGCTCTATCCACCGGTAACTTGTAAAAAAGCCATGATCGAGAAAATTGTTATTAGTAAAATAGCCCAGGTCATTACTATTATACCGTGTGTTGGTCATTTCCTGCCAAACATTAAAATTAAACCGGCCACTTTTTTTTCCGAAATAAAGTCGTTGGCTGTAACCTGTTTTTGTTTTGCCATTTGCTTCATATCCCACCAGGTTACTTATGGATGCTTTGCCTCCCGCATTCCAGATATTTTTTTTATCATTGAAATCAAATAAAGCAGCGGTCACATTTGCATCATAGTCACCTCCGCTACGCCACACATTTGTGTTGATAAACGATATACTGGAATTATTTTTTAACGTTTGATCAAGTACCAATAAATTATAATTCGTTAATGGATCGGTTTGTATTTTCCGTTGTTCTTTATTAATTATATTTTCAATGGTTGCATATTGGGTTTTAGTAATAGCATTCAATACACCAATACCCAAACCCTTTTGTGTTCTTCCCGAAATTTTTGAAGCATTAATTAACCTGGATTCAGATGGATTGATCAATACTTTCTCATCAGCACCAGTCATGCCATACACAGCATATTTATGAATTGGTGAACCGCCGATTCTTCTTGAATAAAACAAATCTCCTTTGCTGAAGAGTTCTGTGCCTTCAGTAAAAAAGTTCCGGTTCTCATTAAACTTAACTTCA
The DNA here is from genome assembly GCA_031413675.1 of Bacteroidota bacterium. Classification (GTDB taxonomy): domain Bacteria; phylum Bacteroidota; class Bacteroidia; order Chitinophagales; family Chitinophagaceae; genus VBAR01. Next base: position 9,158 of record JANOFP010000574.1, on the reverse strand, counting down.
AACGGTGTAAGATTTAAAACATTATTATCGCTTTGCACTTGTCCAAAATCAGGAATCAATGTTGCATCTAAAGTAAAAGCCTGGTTGATGCCATACTTTACATCCATGCCACCATTAAACTGGCTTGTCCAGTTTTCCAAACCGGATTGATTGTATGGAAAATGATTTGCATACACTGAGAAATAAGGTGAAAACTGTAATCGTACCGGTGGTTTAATATTACTGATGCCGGTCCATTTACCTTCCTGAGTAAGAAATCCACTTACATTCATATCAATCGGGTTCCAGGTAAATTGTTGTTCAGTTTTTCTTCTTCGTCGAGTAATATTCATTCCCCATGTCTGCACTTCGTCTTTTCCGAAACGGATAGCCGAATACGGAAGAAACATTTCAAAGCTCCATCCGTTATCATGTATCACAGCGCTGCTTTGCCATACGGCACTCCAGCTGAAATCTTCTCCCCCATTATTACTGTTCGCAACGGCAGGTGCCATCTTTGCATCCCATTGTTCGCCGAGTGGAGTAACAAAATATTCGAAGCCGTTTATCTGATCGTTATACGTGTCAAAAATTAATCCTATATAATCATTCGTACCAAAACCATCGCGGCCTGCAAGTTCAGTTGCAATGCTATCTCTGCTGCGTTCGTAACAAAAGCCACCAAAATAAATACCCTTGTCACTATACATGAGGTAAGCAATCGTTTTTGTTTCGGGACTTTCTACGGCACCTGTTTTAGGACGAAACTCAATCAAGTCAGTCATTATCGCAGCATCTTTCCATGCTTCATCATTAATAAGTCCGTCAATTTTTACAGATTGAGTTGTTCGTTTAGCAGGTAATTCTTTTGGAATTGTTTGCGCATTGCTTACAGATGCAAATGCGAATAAGCATAAGATGCCAGTTACGGCAGTGTTGGTTTTGAAATTCATGGCTATACTTTTGTTATGACGAAATGCTAATTCTTAATTGCTATCAGTTGGTGTGTGTCATAACTACTAAATCATTCGTAGGGTAAAAGTAATAGTCATCAAAACAAAAACTATTTCATTTATCTGAAAGGTAACAGTTGATTGACGAGTGGTTAAAATGGAGGGGTGTTAACTTTTTGTTGGGAGAAAAGGAAGAATCATTTTCGTGAATCTTTAAAATTTATTTTACTACCAAATCAATTCAGCACACTCATCTCCTTCACCACCTCTGCCTTCTCCTGCTCCTTAATTTTTCCCCAGCCACCCACAATATTGCGCAGGTTATGATAGCCCTGTCTTTTTAATAAGGAAGAAGCAATTACACTCCGGTAACCACCGGCGCAGTGCACATACAAATTTTGTGTATCATCAATAGCAGCCATACTTGCCGGGTCGGTCATTTCATTTAGTGGAATATTTACAGCATCTTTTAAATGCCCATCTGCAAATTCTGTTTCTCTTCGAACATCCACTACCCGCAGGTTCGGATCATGCGGTATATCCATCATCAGTTCATCGGCTTCGATGTCTACAATCATATCTATTTTTTCGCCGGCATTTTTCCAGGTATCAAAACCGCCGGTAAGGCAACCCTCTATTTTTTCAAATCCAACTCTTGCCAAACGAATTACAGTTTCTTTTTCCTGTCCCGATTCTGTTACCAATATCATTTTTTTATTAAAAGGTAAAATGGCTCCAGCCCATTCGGCAAACCTTCCTTCCAAACCAATACTGATTGCACCGGGTATAAAACTTTGGGTAAACAAATCAGCATTCCTGGTATCAAGAAGGATTGCATCTTCTTTAATAAAATTTTTAAATGCTTCTATACTTAATGGCGTTGTTCCTTTTGTTACAATACGGTCAATACTTTCATAACCTTCTTTATTTATTTTAGCATTGACAGGAAAATAACTCGGTGGTGCAGCCATGCCATCGGTAACCACTTTTATAAATTCATCTTTTGTTCTTGCCTGCAAAGCGTAATTAAATTTTTTCTGTTCCCCTATGGTGCTGAAAGTTTCAGTTCCTAAGTTTTTACCACAACTACTGCCTGCTCCATGTGCCGGATAAACAATCACATCATCAGCCAGCGGAAATAATTTTGAATGAATACTTTCATAGAGCATGCCTGCAAGATCCTGCATGGTTATCTCTTCTCCTTTTTGTGCAAGGTCTGGCCGGCCTACATCACCCACAAACAATGTATCTCCCGTAAACACGCAATGATCTTTTCCGGTTTCATCTTTTAATAAATAACAACTCGACTCCAGGGTATGCCCCGGTGTATGCAAAACGGTTATTGATAAATTGCCAATTGAAAAAAGCTCTTTGTCTTTTGCTACATGTACCGGAAATTTTGTTTCCGTACCGGGTCCATAAACAATCGGCGCACTGGTTGCTTTACTTAAATCCAGATGCCCACTTACAAAGTCTGCATGAAAATGTGTTTCAAAAATGTACTTCACTTTTGCTTTTCTATCATTAGCCAGTTGAAGATATTCATCAATATCCCGCAGCGGATCTATAATAGCTGCTTCGCCGTTGCTTTCAATATAATAAGCTGCTTCGCTCAGGCATCCGGTATATAATTGTTTGATATACATTTCAAGAAGTTTACGTGTTTATAAGTTCAAAAGTTTCAAGGTTTAATTTTATAAACGATAAAAACTAAGTGTGAAGGCAAAAGTAAATGATTCAAAAAAAAGGGGTTTACGGTAAGCGTAAAAAGTAGCTCAAAAATTAGTAAACTATTCCAGAATTAATAAATACTGATGTGCCTGAAAAATTGATACCCTCTTTATTTGATAGCAGCTTATGGATTTAGTTGTCCTATAATATTCAAAAAATCTTTCAATCGGGAAGTATTCACTGAATAAAAAATATATTTACCATCTCGTACCGTTTTTACAAACCCTGCTTTGCGTAAAACTGCAAGATGCTGCGAAGCCACTGCCTGTTCTAAAAATAATTCAGTAAATATTTCTGTTACCGTTGTTTTTCCTTTCTCATCTATTTTTTTCATTATCTGTTGCCGCAGTTTATGATTAATAGCCCGTAGTATGATGGCAGATTTTTTTACATGGAGAGTGTCCATTATTATTTTCTCCTCTTTTTCCTTGCCCGTAAATTCAATTGAATAATTGCTCATAAGGATAAACTGATTTATAGAACCGTAAAGCTATATTATTTTTTAACCTGTACAGTATGAAAATCTTTTATATAAAAAGGCTCGGCATAAGCCACATCCGCATAATCTTTTTCTTGCATCTTCTTTTCGGCAATTGCTATCATAAACGATGCATTGTGTTCAACTGTTTCAAACAAAGCATTGCTATGCTGAATGACCCCTGTACATTTTTCAGCACCATTTCCAAAAAATACTATTTTCCCGGTTGCTAATTCTTTTTCAAAACTTTTTTCGTCAATTACTAAAGCATGTGGCGGTTGAATCATCTTTAAATTAAAATCATACAATGCAGTAAACACTTCCATTCTTCTTGCATCTATCATTGGGCAGAAGTTGGTTGGCAGGTTAATAAGTTGATTGGTTAATTGGCTGGACAAAGCAGCAACAGCCATTACCTCTAATGTACTTAATGTTATTAATGGAATATCTAATGCAAAACAAAACCCCTTTGCAGCTGCAAGACCAACCCGAAGCCCGGTATAAGAGCCGGGGCCATTACTAACGGCTATTGAAGTTAAATCAGTAATTGCAAATCCGTTTTCTTTTAATAAAATATCTACCGATGGATGCAACCACTCTGCATGCTCTTTCTGATTTTTATTTTCAGTCATCCCAACCAATACTCCATTTTGAGCAATGCATATTGATGCACTTGAAACGGCTGTATCGATATGAAGTATCAATGACATTTAAATGGTGATTTCTTTTTTCAATACTTCAGCCGGAGTATAACGACCATCTGTTTTGCTTAACTCATTTAGTAATTCATAAATATTTTTTAATCCAATCAATTCGCCCCACTCAAACGGGCCATAGGGATAATTAGTTCCCAGTTTCATTGCTGTATCAATTTCCTTTTTTGTACTCACTTTTTCTTCCAAAGCAAAGTAGGCTTCGTTTATAATCATGCTTACCACCCGTGCTGAAATAAAACCCTTTACGTCTGGTGTCCACTCAATCGTTTTATCTAAAGCATTAAAAATATTTTCCGCCTCTATTTTCAAAGACTCATTTAAACAAGCTGCTTCAAATAATTCTTTTTTAAGAAATGTTGGCCAGCCGTTTACTCTTATAAACGATGCATCTGTTTCTAAAATCGTAATAGGAACAGCATTTATAAAAATCGGTTTTGCTGAAAATTTTTTCAATACATCAATTCTTTCAGCATTCATTTCAAACTGCAAATCAAAGTACGCATCAGCTTCGGTGTGATTTAAAAATTCAGCCACCTCTTTTATTTGAATAATATGAACGGAATCATTTTGGCATTGGGCCAATAATTCATTTTTCGCATCCTCATTGCCTAATACAACTATATTCATGCTAAGATTAATTCTTTTTTGCAAAGAAAGCACTTAAACATAAATTCGTAATCTTATTTTCATTTAAAAAATTACCATGAACAAAACAATCATCAATACACCCGATGCGCCTGCTCCAATCGGTCCATACAATCAGGCAATACTTTCCGGTAATCAACTTTTTATTTCGGGTCAGATCTGCCTTGACCCAGTAAGTGGAAAATTAAAAAACAAGGATATACAAGAAGAAACCCACCAGGTAATGCACAACCTGAAAGCAATACTGAGTGCCGCAGGAATGGATTTCAGCAATGTAATAAAGTCCACAATTTTTATTACCGATATGCACAGCTTTACTGACATGAATGAAGTGTATGGAAAATATTTCACCAACGATTTCCCGGCAAGAGAAACCGTACAGGTATCAGCTTTGCCAAAGTTTGTAAATGTGGAGATAAGTATGATAGCGATAAACCCGCTGTCCCTATAAAAGGAAGGTCTGGGTCTAATGGACATAATTATATTTTATAGTTGTCTAAGAATAAAATGCTTTTTGTTTGACCTTCTGAAGTACCTTGATGGAAAGTCCCTTGCGACGCTCCATTCAACTTTAGCATTTCAATTGATCAAGTCACATTCAATTCAAAACATTCATGCGCCGCTTGCTGCAAAAACTTTTATTAAAACCTGTACTACGGCTTACTGAAAAATATTCCTCAAAGCCCAATAAGGAAAAAATATTTGCAGCATTAACCAGGCTCCATCAGACCATAATAGAAGAACCTGGGAAACGTGGCATTACAATACCATTTGAAGCCGGCAGTGGAAAATTTATTATTTTTTCTGACCAGCATCGTGGCGCAAAAGATGGTGCTGATGATTTTGCAATTTGTGAGTCTCAATATCTTACTGCATTGGAGTTTTATGATGAAAACGGTTTCCATTTTATCAGCCTTGGTGATAGTGAGGAGCTTTGGGAAAATAGTTTAAGCAAAGTAAAAAAACAAAATACACTTTCCTTTGATAAAGAAAAACGGTTCATCGAAAAAAAACGCTTCACAAAAATTTTCGGCAATCATGATCTTTTTTGGGACAATGATCCCCTTGCTTGGTGGCAATTGAAAAAAATCTATGGTCAGGAAGTAAAAATTTATGAAGGAGTGATTCTTCAATTTACAGTTTTAAATACGCAGCCTTGCCTGCCGGCAGGCAGGTTTTCAATCTTCCTCACTCACGGACACCAGGGTGATGCCAGTAGTGATGGCAACTGGTTTAGTAAATTTTTTGTAGCCAGAATTTGGGCACCCATGCAGGCATATTTAAAAATAAATCCCAACACACCAGCCTATGATTCGGTGTTGAAAACCCGGCATAACCAAATGATGTATGAATGGTCATCACAAGAAAAAAATTTACTGCTGATTACCGGGCATACGCATCAACCGGTTTTTGAATCGTTGACACACCTGGAACGTTTGTATAAAAAACTGCTGGAAGCAAGAAACAGAAAAGAGGTTGCCGTAGTTAAAGAAATTGAAATGGAAATTTTTAAACGAAAACATCCCTACGTTGATATATCATCGGATTATCTGCAAATGAAATCCACTTATTTTAATTCGGGCTGCTGCTGTTTCAATGACGGCGATATAACAGGAATAGAAATTGCCGATGGAAAAATAAGATTGATAAAGTGGAATAACTTAACTGGAAGAGAAGTTCTTGGAGAGGCAACTCTTGGCATTTTGCAAGAACATATCTGATAAATTTAACTCAGCACTTTACCGTTTTTCTTTTTTTACCAATATTTCCTCTTGCTTCCATTTTCTTAATATAATCTGCTGCCAGCGGAACTTTGCAAGCTGTGTCACCCATGTTAATGGTTACTGTTCCAATTTTATTAGAAATCTCAATTGCTTCTTTTGTTAACGATTTTATATAGCCACCTACACCAATTACAAAACTGTTCATTGTATAACGAACACGATTGGGCGCCGTATGAATTTCTTTTTGGATCCGTTGTAATAATTTTTTAATTAAAGGGATATCCAATTCTTCATCTGCTTTCAGAGCAATTACTCCACTTAAAGTACTCCATCCCGCAGAAGCAATTGTTTCTTTTGTTGAATCTATCCATTTCATACCAAGCTCCCAGCCATAAGCACTTTCTGCAGCCACCCACGATACAGTATAATCACACAATGCGGCACTGGTGGCTTTTTCTGCCCATTGCTGTATCTCTTTTTTACTCATTTTAGATTCATCGGCTATTAACCCTGCGAGATACATGGCATCATAGTTTCCAGTGGCATATAATTCCATTGCAAGCTGATGATCTTTTTTTATTTTTTTCTGAATCACTTTCAGGTCACCAATTTTTACACCAAACAACGGTTCCATTATCCCGTGATTCAGAAATATTTTTTTTACAGATGCAGAGCCTTTCTTTTCAAGCTCTGTCATAATTTGTTGAGCTGTCATAAAAAAAATTAAAATGCTTTCTTCCAACTATTATTTTTTCTATCCCAATCAGGCAATTTTCCATCGGGATCCAGTTTCACTTCTTTTATTATACTGGTAGTTGGCGACGTAAAAGTATATTTTGCACCACGCTGCCAAACTTCAACAGGTAAATTAATCCGATGCTCTTTTCCGTTTGTTTCAACAATTAAAATCAGAACGGGCATTGGCATTTTTTCAAGATTCTCAATTGTTATCTCTGCACCCTTCTCCGGAATTTTATCAATATAATTTACTTCATTTACTGTTTGATCAAGCTTCCAGGTATTCATTACCCAACCACGCCAAAACCACCCCAGATCTTCACCTGAAGTATTTTCCATGCTATGAAAAAAGTCCCAGGGTGTTGGATGTTTGAAAGCCCAACGGCTTACATATTCTCTGAAAGCATTATCAAATCGTTCAGGTCCAAGTACCACTTCCCGCAATGCAGTTAACATAGCTCCGGGTTTTAAGTATGCTGCCACGCCAAGATTAGCCTGTTGAACGACGTCAGGTATATTATAAAGTCCATCCATTTTTTCATCATAAGTATATTTTACCATGAACTCATTATTGGGGTCATCAAAAAAATTACCACCTGATTTAAATTCTCCTTTATTAAATTCATTCGTCGATAAAGTGTTGATGAATGTATTGAACCCTTCATCCATCCAGGCATATTTTCTTTCATTGCTTCCTACAATCATAGGAAACCATGTATGACCAAATTCATGATCGGTTACACCCCACAAACCTTCGCCACTTGCACCTGAACCACAAAAAACAATACCGGGATATTCCATACCACCAACGATACCCGCCACGTTTACTGCCATCGGGTAAGGGTATGTAAACCATTTTTTAGAATAATGTTCTATTGATCCTTTTACAAATTCAGTACTGCGCTGCCATCCATTTTTTACAATACTTTCAGCAGGATACACACTTACCGCCAACGATTTTTTATTATCGGGCAAATTTATTTTTGCAGCATCCAACACAAATGCTTTTGATGCACCCCATGCAGCATCTCTTGTATTATTAATTTTAAATTTCCAGGTACAGTTAGCCGTTTGCGGTCTTGATTTTTTATCCGTTATTTCTTTTTCACTCCGGATGACAATTGTTTTATCGCTGTTTTTTGCATCATTCCATTTTTTTAGCTGGTCACCGGTTAAACACTCAGCAGGGTTTACTAATTCACCACTGCCCATCACAATCAGATCAGCCGGGGCTGTAACAGAAAATTCTATATCACCATATTCAAGATAAAACTCACCCTGTCCCAGGTAAGGCAACGTATTCCATCCTTGTATATCATCATACACACACATCCGTGGAAACCATTGCGCAACTTCATATACAATTCCGTTTTTTGTTTTCAGCCTGCCCATCCGGTCGCTGCCGTAATCGGGAACCGTAAATTCATAACTGATTTTCAGTTTTACTTTTTTACCACTTGCTTTTAAAGCATCCTGTAACCAGACCTGCATCCTTGTATCGGTAGTAGTATATTTTGGTGTAAATGTTTTACCATCCATTTCTACAGAAATAGATTTTATATTATTGCCATCAGTAAATTTTGAATTAGCCCATCTGCCACCTGCAGCAGTAGTAGTGGCAGTAGCACGGGAATCTTGTTTGTAAATATTTTGATCTACCTGCAACCATAAAAATTTTAAATTATCGGGGCTGTTATTCGTATAGTTAATTACCACTTCTGCGGCTACAGAATGTTTTGCTGTATCTAATGTGCAGTTGATGGTATAGTCTGCACGGTTTTGCCAGTACTTCGGTCCCGGCTCACCACTTGCACTACGGTAATCATTGCCGGGGTAAGGATAAAACTGCGGATTGAATGCTTCACGATTATCAAATTTCGATTGGGCAATCATCAGGGTACATTGCATAAGCAATAAACATAGAATTGAAAATCTCTTCATGTAGTGTGAATTTTAGTAAGGGTGTAAATTATATAAAACCTTTGAGGCTAAGCTACCAGTCTTCATTTATTTGGAAACTATTAAGGAAAAAGCGATTCAACATTAGAAGTTCTTTCAGATTTGTTCTAAAAAATACTACGAAAGAGGTATTGCCGGCAATTCAAATAAGCCCTAGGTTGCATTATCAAAACTATTTATGAACTGTGTGGGGGGGGGGGGGGGGGGGGGGGGGGGGGGGGGGGGGGGGGGGGGG
>JANOFP010000573.1:0-1612 GCA_031413675.1 Bacteroidota bacterium | reverse complement strand
TTGGAAGAACAAAAACTTTCTCCAGATGCACAAAGAAATTATGACAACTGGTTAAAAAAATCAGAATATAAATCACCTACAATAAATGTTGAAAATAAAACCACTCTCAATCAGTTTGCTCCTGCTAAATTAGAGAGCGGAGAATGGAATCATGATACAATTGGAATGGTGGCAATGGATGCAATGGGGAATTTGAGTGGTAGTTGTACAACAAGTGGTGCCGGGTTTAAAATGCGGGGCCGTTTGGGAGATTCGCCAATTATTGGAGCTGGTTTATTTGTGGATAATGAAGTGGGTGCATGCACTTCTACCGGGCAAGGTGAAGATGTGATTCGGGTCGCAGGTTCACATTCGGTTATAGAAATGATGCGGCAGGGTTTATCTCCCGAAGATGCCTGTAAAAAAGTAATTGAAAGAATTGTAAAAATAAAAAAAGATAAAGTAAAGGAAATACAAGTTGCTTTTTTAGCATTAAATAAAAAAGGAATCGTTGGCGCCTACTCAATTCATAAGGGATTTAATTATGCTTTAAAAAATGGGCAGAAGGAAGTATTAGTGAATGCGAAAAGTTGGTTTAAATAATTTAAAATATTCTGGTAACTTCAATTAGATGACTAATTGATAGTGCAGAATAAAAAAGTAAATATAAAATTTAGTCAGCGGTAAAATTCTTTTGTTGTTCTCTCATTTTTTGTCTGCGTATCAAATCATTTTTTACTTTATGTACGGCTGCAGATACAAGAAGATATAATCCGGCATTCATCAGGATAGCAGTTGCGATTCCCCAATAGTACCAGTCGTTTTTCATTATTTTATTGAAAATAATAAAATAGATAAGAAAAATTGCGGCGGTAACAAGTCCAAAGCCAAATAGTAATTTCGAGACAAATTTTTCTCCATGATCGTTTGACATAAATATGGGTATTAAGTTAGTAAAAGATAAGATTGTAAAAATAGGGGAAAATAATATTCTGTTAACTTGTCGTCTGAATTACATTCAAAGTATTTTTTATAAATATATTTGTAATCTAAATTCTCTGATGAAAAAAAATATATCCTTAATAGCGTTACTTTTTTTAGCGGTAACAATTTTTGCTCAGAAAAGTCAAAATCCGGAAGGATTATTTTCGGGGGCAAAAGCTCCAGACTTTAAAGCAAACGATCAAAACGGAAATGAAATTCGTTTGAAAGAATTGTTGAAGAAAGGGCCTGTGGTAGTTGTCTTTTATCGCGGGTACTGGTGCCCATTTTGTAATAAACAATTAAAACGGTTAGAAGATTCTTTGCAATTGATTACTGCAAAAGGGGCAACATTAATTGCTATTACTCCTGAGACATCTGAAAATATTGATAGTACCGTAAATAAAACCGGGGCTGAGTTTTCTATACTCCATGATAAAGATTTAAAAATAATGAAAGCATACAACGTTGCGTTTGAAGTTCCTGAAAATACAGTAACCCGTTATCGTAATGCCGGACTTGATTTTACAAAACTCAATGGAGAAAATGGAGCCAACCTACCCGTGCCTGCAGTATATATCATCAATAAACAAAGCGATGTAATTTGGCGGTACTTTGAAACCGATTATAAAAAACGACCATCGGTGAAGGA
>JANOFP010000572.1:0-3309 GCA_031413675.1 Bacteroidota bacterium | reverse complement strand
TGTAAGCCCACGAAATTTTGCTATTCTGCATCGTATGCATCATGCATATACTGATACAGAGAAGGATCCCCATTCACCTTTGTATGATAAAAATGTGTTTACACTTATGTGGAATACGAGAGCCTATTCAACTGCACTTTTCAAGGGAAAGATAAAACCTGAAGAACGATTTTTGAAAAATCTTCCAGATTGGCCGGCATTAGATAATTGGGCACACTCATGGATGTCGAGAGTTATGTGGATGGTAATTTACACTGTTCTTTATATTTTATTTGCACCGTCAGCATGGTGGTATCTTTTAATCCCTTTTCACATACTCACTGTACCCATCGCTGCAGTTTTTATTAACTGGGTTGCTCATAAATATGGTACGGTGAATTATGAAATGAAAAACACATCAAAAAATTTATGGCCTTTTGATTTTGTTATGCTGGGTGAAGCTTACCATAACAATCATCACAAATATCCCTCTTCACCTAATATGGGACGAAAGTGGTATGAAGTTGATCCTGTTTATCCCATTATACTTTTATTACACAAACTTCGGGTTGTTAAAATAAATAAGCAGCCATTGAATCATGATTAGGGTTAGCAAGGAATGATCAGCACTTCATTTTATTCTATAAGAAGAAAATAAAACCAATCAAAGAAAAAGATTGGTTTTTATAATTTAAGGATGCTTGAAGATTTTACGATTCCTTTGCTGTTTAAAATTGTAATAGAAAATTTCCCTTTTGGTAAATGGCCTAATTCAACTTTGATTTCATTATTGCCTTTCGTTAAAATAATTTCTTTTTTCAATGCAGAAATTCCGGTTAATGAAATAATTGTCAACTGAACTTTGTCAACGGATGAAGAAGTAATATTTATTACGGTGTTTTGAGAAACAACAGATGGAGTTATGCCATTTAAATCAAATCCCTGGGTTTGTCCATAAAAGGCAACAATTTTAGATGAATAAATGCGACCATCGATATCACCCACTTTTATCCGGTAAAAAGATTTTTCTGATTGTGGTTGATCAGTAAAATCGAATGGCTGCCGGCAACGGAGTTCATCTGCCCGAAAAGAATGGATAGTTGTGTAATTGCTGCCATCAGGTGAACGTTGTACTTCAAAACTTGCAAAAGGTAAAGAGCAACTCACTTTCCAGTTAATTTTATTTCCGTTTGCAGTTTTTTCTGTTGATATACTGCTTATTCTTACGGGCACCGAATCGGCATTTGTGAATTGTGCGGAGGTTGAATTTGCCGAAACAAAAAGTACCAGTAAGAATAAAATTCTCATAAAGTGTTATTTGGACAGACAAATTTACAAAGTTTATCAGGTTTTGGTTTGCTCAATTAAATATTTTTTTGCCATTCTGAAGCAGGTGAAATTACTTATACGTAAACCATATTATCAATAAGTGCCATTTTGTTTACTCAATAATTTTAAAGAGGGGGCATGAAAAAATTAATACTCTCAAACTATAATTCTTCTTCTTCTTTTTTATTTGTTGCCTTCAATTTCATCGGTTGAAATTTTAAATAAGTAAGCGAACGCCATAGCCATTCCACCGGGCCAATACGAAAACGTTTAAACCACAAGCGGCTCAGAAAATAAATTAAAACAGCAACAGGAATGGCAAGCAACAATCTATAGAAGCAACCTATTTTACCACTTAACCCAAAACCGAAGTTTCTGAAAAGAAGAATATAAGGAATTGTATGGAGAATATAATTGCTAAGACCCATACGACCCACTGGGGCAAGAAATGATAATCTTTTTTTCCACTTTTCTTTTTGAACCAATAAAGTTAAAGCCGCAACATAACCTATGGTCATCAGGATAACACCAAGATCCCAGGACAATTGAAAAAGTGACTGTTCAATAATACTGTATGTCCCCAATTTTCCAAACTGTATATAATCCCATGCATCTCTTACAGTAAATATGGCAATGCATATAAACCCTGCTATAAGTCCCCATAACATTGCATTGAACAGAAAACGATGGTTGTATTGTATATTATAAAATATTTTTCTTCTGCCGGCATAAAGTCCTAATAGAAAAGGAACAAAGACATGTCTGATTTGGTACCAGGAAATTGTTTTCCACCACGACCCATTTTTAAGATTGTTCCAGTATTCTGTCGCATTAAATTTTATAAACTGCATATAGATTGAGTCCTTTGATCTTCCGTTGACTGCAAGCTGTTGCTGCAGGACAGCTCTCTGCTGAACCATTTCTTTTTGGCCTTGCTCAATATTCATCTCAATTTTTCTTCCTGGAAGAAGCTGGTTGTTGAGAGTATGCAAAATAAATCCGGTTATTAACCCCGCTGAATCTTTGAATGAAAACCGTACCCCGTCAGAACCAACAAAATCTGTTTCAGATTTTCGTGCCATCACCCCTGCTTTTCCTCCACGTCCTTCACTGGATAAGCCTTTTGCATCCACTGTCATGATTACTCTTCTCCCCGGTGAAAACTCGTATACACCTTCATATTTTTTAAGTATGGCAGAATCGTTTTTATCCTGAACAATTGTTGCTGTCGCAGATGGTTTCTGATTATTCAATTGAATGATAGTTTTCCTCAACCAGGGGCCCAAAAATAAAATCACTGCGAGTATTGGAATAAGTTTAACCGGCAGCTTACGTACGAATAAAAGTAAAAAACCTACGAGAGCATAAACTGGCAGAATGCTTTCATGAGTAAGAATTACATGAACTACTCCAATTAAGTAAAGAACAATCAGGCGCCTGATATACACTATAAAAAAGGATGAGTTTCGGGCCTCAGCTCTCTGCATTTGTAGTGAAAACCCAAGCCCAAATAGAAAACAGTAGATTGCCTGGAACTTGTCATTCATAAATAAACTTATGACCCAGTAACTGACCTGGTCACCAAAACCTGTCCAGCCATCCCATGGTTCAACGCTCCTGTTATCAACGGTAAAATTGACGATAAGAATTCCGTACAATGCGAAACCGCGGATAATATCAATTGTTTGAATGCGTTCCTGTACCGCTACGGGTTGGAGAGTTTGTTGTGGCATATTTGTTCGTTTCAATTATTAATAATAATCACAAACTAATTCTTGGATGCTAATGGTAAGTTTTAAAAAGGGATAGGCATATTTAAAGGGCAGAAATATTCAGGTGGAATAACAGGATGATTAAATATAAATCTAAATTAGAATAAAAAAAATAATAACTTCAATTCAAAATGATCATCATGAAAAAACCCTTGTTCCCAATGTTGTTTGTATTCCAGTTTCTGTCTTTCACGCAAACTTTTTCGCAGGCAACCCGTACCTGGGTATC
>JANOFP010000571.1:0-1918 GCA_031413675.1 Bacteroidota bacterium | reverse complement strand
ATGTGATTCCACCAAAAGACTGGGGAACGCTTACTATAAAAAACAAAACAGCTTTTGTTCATATACTGAGCAAACCTGAAAATCCGGCTTTCCTGTTTATTCCCGAATTGAAAGAAAAAATTTCCAAGGCATCTTTATTCAATAGTCAGCGTGAAATAAAATTTAAACAGCAACCGGAAGGAACCTTTATTTACCTGGATGGTGTTCTATTGGATGAGATTGATACAATTATTCAACTTGAATTAAAATAAAATCAATAATGAAATTAATTCGCTTTGGTGAACCCGGCAATGAAAAACCTGGCGTTATTATAAATGATAGCTGGTTTGATGTTTCAGAATACATTAATGACTATGATGAAGAATTTTTTGAAAATGATGGATTGACCCTGCTGAATAAAATTCTTGATAAAGCAGATTTAAAACCGCTTTCAAAAGAAATTCGTCTTGGTTCGCCTATTGCCAGGCCTTCAAAAATTATTTGCATCGGTTTGAATTATTCTGACCATGCAAAAGAAAGTGATATGCAGTTGCCTGCTGAGCCAGTAGTTTTTTTTAAAGCCAGTTCAGCAATGGTGGGGCCTAACGATAATCTGATTATTCCAAAAAACAGTAAGAAGACAGATTGGGAAGTGGAGCTTGCTATAGTGATTGGCAAAAAAACTTCTTATGTAGATGAAGCCGATGCATTGAATTATGTAGCAGGCTATGTATTGCACAACGATTATAGCGAACGGGCATTTCAATTAGAAAGAAGTGGACAATGGGTAAAAGGTAAAAGCTGCGATTCGTTTGCACCATTGGGTCCCTGGTTAGCAACGAAGGATGAAATAGCCGATGTAAATAATATGCGTCTCTGGCTTACAGTGAATGGAAAAATAATGCAGGATGGTAATACAAAAAATCTTGTATTTAATATCCCACATATCGTTTCTTATCTCAGTCAGTTTATGACATTGCTACCCGGCGATATAATTTCAACCGGTACTCCGGCTGGTGTTGGGCTGGGACAAAAACCAGAACCCATTTATATAAAAGAAGGTGACGTGATTGAATTGGGAATTGATGGTTTGGGTAGTAGTAAGCAGAAAGCAATTTTATGGAATTCGTAACCTGCCTGCCGGTAGGCAAGTTGGGAATTAGGAATTAGGAAAGAAACTTTATGAAACAAACAAACAGATATTGTCTTGCACTGGATTTGAAAGACGATCCTGCATTGATTGCGGAATATGAGACGTATCATAAAAACGTATGGTTGGAAATTATTAAAAGCATTAAAGATTCAGGAATTCAAGTATTGGATATTTATAGAACAGGCAATAGAATGTTTATGATTATTGAAGCCATTGATGATTTTAGTTTTGAAAAGAAATCTGCAATAGATTCAGCTAATCCACGTGTGCAGGAATGGGAAGAACTGATGTGGAAATTTCAACAGGCATTACCCTGGGCGAAGGATGGAGAGAAATGGATATTAATGGATAAAATATTTGAACTACCATGACGATAGATACACATGTACATTTCTGGAAATATGACAAGCAAAGAGATTCTTGGATTACGGATAATATGAAAATCTTAAAGCAGGATTATTTACCAGAACAACTTTCGCTATCCTTAAAAAGAAATGATGTGGATGGATGTATAGCCGTACAGGCAAGCCAGAGTGAATATGAAACACATTTTTTGGTTGAACTTTCAAAAACTCATCCGGAAATAAAAGGCGTAGTGGGCTGGGTTGATTACCAAAATTCGAACATAGAAGAACGGTTAGAATATTTTTCCCAATACCCGATCATTAAGGGATGGCGGCATGTAGTACAAAGTGAACCGGATGATTTTTTAAATAATGAAAATTTTTTAAGGGGCATAAAAGCAATCTCAAAATATAATTACACTTACGATATCCTTATTTATCA
>JANOFP010000570.1:0-5328 GCA_031413675.1 Bacteroidota bacterium | reverse complement strand
TTACGCAGACCTTGGCCTTACCCATTATGCTGCTATGGAAGCATTCGTTCGATTTAAAATTTAAGAATGAAGATTTAATATTTCATTTAAATTAAACATTGTTTATTAACAATTACACATCTCCTTAGATAGAAAATACAGTATTATATTTGAGCCGCTCCTAAATATTCAATCCCAAATACAAAATATTAAATAGCTATGAACGTGTTCAAATTCGGAGGTGCATCGGTTAATAGCATTGAAAGAATAAAAAATGTTGGTGCTATTCTTAAAAAATTTTCTGGCGAAAAAATTCTTGTTGTTATTTCTGCCATGGGTAAAACAACCAATGCACTTGAGAAAGTAGTGGATGCTTTTTACAATTCAAAAAAAGATGAAGCCCTTCAGTTGTTTGAGCAAATAAAGAGTCAGCATCTGAATACATCAAAATATGTGTTGGTTACAAATTACCTGGCCTGTGAGCAGCAACTAAAAGATTTTTTTACCGAAGTGGAATGGCTGCTGTATGATAAGCCGGTACGTGAGTATGATTATTATTATGATCAGATCGTTTGCATCGGGGAATTAATATCAACTGCCATCGTAAGTCATTATCTGAATGAATCCGGAATAAAAAATCAATGGGTAGATGTGCGGGATATTTTCAGAACCGATGATAATTTTCGTGAAGCAAATATTGACTGGACGTTTACCAATTCAAAAGTGCAAAGTTGCATTGTTCCCTTATTTCAATCTTCAGATATTATTTTAACGCAGGGCTTTATCGGCAGTACCGACGAAAATGAAAGTACTACCCTTGGCAGAGAAGGAAGCGATTACTCCGCATCTGTTTTTGCAAATATGCTTGATGCTGAAAGCCAGACCATCTGGAAAGATGTGGAAAGTGTGATGAATGCTGACCCCAAACAATTTCCCGATGCACAACCCATCCCTGAATTGAACTATAACGAAGTAATTGAAATGGCTTATTATGGTGCGCAGGTAATACATCCAAAAACAATTAAGCCATTGCAGAATAAAAATATTCCACTCTATGTAAAATGTTTTTTAAATGCTGAATTACCGGGAACGGTAATTCATAATCAATTAGTAAAAAAACTACCGCCTATTATTGTATTAAAAGAAAACCAGGTGATGCTGGAAATGATTTCAAAAGATTTTTCTTTTGTTGGCGAGCATCATGTGGGTACACTTTATCATTTATTTGAAAAATATAACTTAAAACCCAACCTGACTCAAAACGGTGCTATCAGTTTTACAGCTGTATTAGATAATTGGCATGAGAAAATAGAAAAACTTGCTTTGGAAGCATCAGCCATATTTGATGTAAAGGTTTCTAATAATTTATCCTTGCTAACAATACGTCATTTCAACCGTGATGTGTTTGACAAATTAACTGAGGGGAAGAAAATTTTATTGCAACAACGAAGTACAGAAACAATTCAATCGTTAATACAATAGTTACCAATCTTCTTTTTTCTCTGGTATTTCAACCGTTACAGTCTGCACCATTTTTTTAGCTACAGGTTTATCATGTAATATAGCAGGTTGCCATTCAGGCATTTTCTCCATCCGGTTGATCAACTCATCTATAAAATCAATATCATTGATACCTTTCAGCACTTTAAAATTTACCGGCACACCATCTTTATCTACAACAAACTCCATCTGAACAAATGCTTTCTTTACTCCTTTTGGTAAAAACCCAATCATTTCTTTTCCTAATTTTTCCAGGTACACCATAAAAGCATTTCCGCCACCGGCAAACTGCGGCCATTGATGCACTGCATCTGCCAGTACACCAACATTCCGGGTACGATGCATTGCCAAAGATCTTTTCACTAATAATTTTTCACTGGATATAACCGCTTTTTTTGGCGGCACTCCCGGAATAGTATAATCGCCATTCTCATCAATCATTACCACAGGCAATTGTTTATACCCTTCAAAATAATAATATGCATCTTCCAGCTTTGATGAAAATTTTTTCATTGCCGGATCATCTTTCAATATATTATCAAAATACTCAGAACTTCTTTTTACATCAAACTTAATTGGGAAAATATGAACCGGAATAAAATCCTGCCCTAAATCTTTTGCATAAGCAGCAATCGTATAAACTTCTTCTACTTTATCGTCAGTAAGTGGAATACACCCAACCGTAACACAACTACCATGAATAAATATTTCACCACCGGGCTGAATAGAATCACTTAATTTCCGATCACTCTCATTCGGATAATTAATACCCATTGAGAGATGATAAGAGCTCTTTGGATTAAATTCATTGATATAATAAAATCCTTCCGGCACCTGGTAATCACCTTCCATTCTTTTAGGCCCCATAGAACCAGCTAATGCACAAACACGGTATGATTTAAAAAGTTTATAGGGATCGTTAATTTTATTCTTTACCCAAACCTCCAACTGACTGTCGTATTTAAAAGACCGCAGATATAAATATTTTGCAGGCCAGTCCAAACCTTTATCCTTAAACTGTTTTTGCAGCGTATCTACTTTCTTTTTGAACGCATCCGCAGCACGGGTAAATGACTTTTGATAATCAATAAATGAAGTACCACCCATTTTTGGTGGTTGTGTGTAGGAAGACGTACTTAAAAAAAATAGTACAAAAAGGAGCATCAGGTTTTTCATGCAAAATTTATTAAATATAGAACGGACTGATAGGATTTATAGTACAATCAACTCTGATAAATATTTGTAAAGATAAGCTGGCAAAAGGAAATTAGTTGATTTGTTAATTGGTTAATTAGTACACCAAAGGAAAATTCAAACCACTCCGGTAAAACACAATTAACGAGTCAACTAAGTAACTAATCAACCATCTACAAATTTCCCCTTTCACCTTGTTCCCGCTCAATTGCTTCAAATAAAGCTTTGAAATTTCCTTTACCAAAACTTTTTGCACCCTTGCGTTGAATAATTTCAAAAAATAAAGTTGGCCGGTCTTCAACAGGCTTGGTAAAAATCTGAAGTAAATAACCTTCTTCATCCCGATCTACCAAAACACCTAAATCTTTTAATGGTTCAAGGTCTTCATCAATATGCCCAACACGATCTATCAGATCATCATAATAGGTAGTTGGTACTTTTAAAAATTCAACACCGCGGCTTCTTAATTCTGTTACTGTTTTTACAATATCATTCGTTGCCATGGCCACATGCTGCACACCTTCGCCATTATAAAATTCCAGATATTCTTCTACCTGGCTTTTCTTTTTTCCTTCTGCTGGTTCATTAATTGGAAATTTTACAAATCCATTTCCATTGCTCATCACCTTACTCATCAGCGCCGAGTATTCTGTGGAAATATCATTGTCATCAAATGAAAGAATATTTTTAAAGCCCATCACTTCTTCGTAAAATTTTACCCAGGGATTCATTTGGTTCCAACCGACATTGCCTACGCAATGGTCTACATATTGCAAACCCGTATCATTTGTTTTAAAATAAGGATTGTTCCATACACGATAGCCTGGAATAAAAACTCCGGTATAATTTTTTCTTTCAATAAAAAGATGAACCGTATCGCCATAGGTATGAATTCCGCTAACCACAACTTCACCATCCTTATCTTTTAAATGTTGCGGCTCTAGATAAGATTTTGCACCACGTTTTGTTGTTTCATTCCATGCACTCGTAGCATCCTCCACTTTTAATGCAAGTATTTTCACCCCATCACCATGTTTATTTATATGATCTGCTATATCATTGCCCGGTCTTAAGGCGGTAGTTAAAACCAGTGTAAGTTTATTTTGTCGCACAGCATAACTTGCCCTGTCTCTCACTCCGGTTTCAGGACCTGAGTAAGCAAGTGGTTGGAAACCGAAAGCGGTTATATAAAAATGTGCAGACTGTTTTGCATTGCCTACATAAAATTCTACGTAGTCTGTGCCCTGGAGTGGAAGAAAATCATCTTGAATATTTTGTTTTTTATCTGAGGTTGTTGCTGTGTTCATGATTTTGAAATTGGTTAAAAAAGAAAATTAAAATTGCTTTTTTCAAAATCAATTGCTGTCCATTGCCAATGTTTCCATCAGCAAATTAAAATTGCTGCGTTCGTCTTTAAAAAGCTTGTGAGGATAATCGGGAAGCATGATGCGAAGTTAGAAAAAACATTAAACATCCGATAATAAAGCTTTGGAGAGATAACTATCATCTTTTTTACAAAAGAGATATATAAAATTTGAGACTGTTTACGATCCCGGAAAATTGAATAGTTCAAATAATTATTCCTGTTTGTTTGCTGTCAAGCTTTTTAAATTAAAGCTGACGCTGAAAAAACCGCCCGGTCGAAACTGGCTTACTGTAGGTAAACTATAACTAAGGCTTGGAACTGTTTGCCCGACTTTCAAACCATTAGCAAGCCGTTCTACTTTGGTACCGGCAAAACCTGCAGAAATAATAACAGATTCATTTCTTCCCAATGCTGTACATAATCCGAGCAGAAAATTGAATTCTTTCTTTGCACCAGATATCGGTATCCCAAACCCAAATGCTCCACCCAATTTTAATCCATTGCTTTTGTTAGCCAAAAAATGTATGAAGGTGCTTATCACAGGTGTCAGCAAATCACCATTCCCTTTTCCAATTGTCAGATTCGGATTAATAAAATAAGAGGTATTATTATCCTGAAAATATGTAAAAGTAAATCCGACTGAATTCAGCAACTTCAAAACAGCTTTATCATGCAATGTGTAATATTTAGTAATTGTATCTCTCGGATTTTCCCTTGCAACTGAATCAGATCGTGGATATATCTGCAGCTTAATCTTATTAATATCAGGAGTTCCTTTTATGGTATAATAAAACTTGTAGTCTGTCTTTATTATTTCATTATACATTTTTGCTATCAGCGGTAACATTTCTGAAAATGGATTTTTCATTTGCACTCCCAGACTGTCATCCAATTCTTTTGCTTTCAATCCCATTTCTTTTAAGTCAAGTTTATCTTTTCCGAGCAAGCTCATAATATTTGCACCAATAACCGAGGCTTCAGATTTTATCGCAGCTTCTGATTTTTGAATATCGAATTTTAATTCCTTTAGCTGAGTCCCCGATGCTTCCAGCTTATTATATAATATAGAAAGTCTTTTCTGTACCTGTGGATCAATATTTCCTCTTACAGAAGGAAATCCGCTTACACCCAGTGCACTCGTAATACTGGAGATAAACATTCCGATATGTCCGGATTCCTCATCAACCGGTCTTTTAAAGATTGTAATTTTTGCATTCCAGTAAAACGGGTTGAAATTTTCTACTTTTAAATTTATACGACCCGGTTTTTTGAAACTAATATCTGAAACG
>JANOFP010000569.1:0-2913 GCA_031413675.1 Bacteroidota bacterium | reverse complement strand
GCATCAAACCAGACATACAATACTTTTCCAGCCTCCCTGCCCTCCAAAGGAGGGTTCTTAGACTCTAATTCGTTAACTATTCTTTTATTTAGGTGGACTAAAATTTTGTTTAATACATTATCGGTATCACCAATTATTTCATTATTGTTAAAACGAATTACTTCAAAACCTAATTTATTAAGTTCAGTAGTTCTCTCTGTATCACTTTTTTTATTTTCTGGTGCTTGGTGAATTAATCCATCAACTTCTATAATTAATTTTTTTGACAAACAAACAAAATCGGCGATATAAGAACTAATGATATGTTGTCTTCGGAATTTATAGCCATCCAATTGTTTGCCACGCAATATTCCCCACAATATATTTTCTGCTTCAGTCGGATTACTTCGATGTTCTTTCACAAAATCTTTCAGTACTCCATAAATAAATGGATCTGCAGTTTGATAATCGTAATGAATATCTGAATTCTCAGATTCTGAGAACCCCCCTTTGGGGGGCAGGGAGGCTGGAACTTTTATTCCCCAATCCAAATCTCTTGTAACAGCTCTCGATTGCAAACCACCTTCAATCCAACTCTTGCATTGACCCACAACTGTTGCACGCCAATCATCTTTATGTTCTTTCAGAATCCATTCTCTTAAAAAATCTTCATGCTTACCTAATGGCAAATACCAATGAGTCGTTTTTTTCTTAATCGGAGTTTTGCCACTTAATGTACTTACAGGATTTATCAGTTCATCAGGACTTAATGTTCTTCCGCAATTTTCACACTGATCACCAAATGCCCGGTTGCTTCCGCAATTGGGGCATGTGCCTTTTATATATCGGTCTGCTAAAAATGTTTTTGCTTCTTTATCAAAATATTGTTCGGTTTCCTTTACCTCCAGTTCACCTCTATCATTTAGATAAGTAAAAAATTCCTGAGCAGTTTCATGATGCAACGGGTCACTTGTACGATGATAAATATCGAAGCTGATACCCAAGTCTTCAAAATCTTGTTTCATTGCCACATGATATTTATCTATAATGGCACGTGGCGTTGTTCCTTCTTTTGATGCTTGTATCGGAATAGCAGTTCCATGTTCATCGCTGCCACAAACAAACACCACATCTCTTTTTTGTGCCCGCAGGTAACGGACATAGATATCAGCTGGAATATAGGCACCTGCCAGGTGGCCAACATGTTTCAATCCATTGGCATAGGGAAGGGCAGAAGTAATTAAATATCGTTTGGGTAAAGTCATTATTTTATTTAGCGTTATAAGCCTGCAAAAATACCGGAATAACTGCCATTGTCAAAACAAGAGTGTTTAGCAGATTTTAATTACTTTGAGTACAAAGTATTAGTTGAAATAGATCAAAACAAAGCGTTATGAAAAACTGGTTTGAAATAAGCGATATAAATAATCTGGATTCGCCGGCTCTTGTGGTTTTTCCGGATAGAGTTAAACACAATATTGAGCTTGCAATAACTATGGCAGGCGATATAAAAAAACTGAGGCCCCATATTAAAACTAATAAATCAAAAGAAGTAACCCGATCGATGATGGAAGCGGGGATTCAGAAATTTAAATGCGCCACAATTGCTGAAGCAGAAATGCTTGCTCAATGTAATGCTCCTGATATTTTAATGGCCTATCAGCCGCTGGGACCGAAATTGAAAAGATTTGTTTCACTGGTAAAAAAATATCCGGATACAAAATTTTCCTGCCTTTGTGATAATATCTCTGCTGCAGATGAGCTGTCAGCCGTTTTTGAAAAAAATAAGTTAATCATACCTGTTTATATTGATTTAAATGTTGGCATGAACCGTACCGGAATTAGTCCAGGAGAAAGGGCAATTGAATTATATGAACAATGTACATCCTTAAATGGAATTTCTGTTGTAGGGCTTCATGCTTATGATGGTCATTTACGTGATATTGATTTTAATACCAGAAAGGATAAATGCGATGCTGCATTTAGTGCAGTACTGACCTTGAATGAAAAATTAAAATTGCCAAACATTATTGTCGGTGGCTCTCCTACATTTTCCATTCATTGTAAAAGAGAAAACGTAGAATGCAGCCCCGGTACTTTTGTTTATTGGGATAAAGGCTATTCCGATCTCTGTCCCGAACAAAATTTTTTAACCTCTGCAATTTTAGTAACAAGAGTAATTTCTTTGCCAACAACCCGCAGGCTTTGTCTTGACCTTGGCCATAAATCTGTAGCAGCTGAAAATGAAATAGGAAAAAGAGTTTTCTTTTTGAATGCTCCGGAATTAAAAGCGATAAGCCAGAGTGAAGAACATCTTGTTGTAGAAGCCGGCGAGGGACATCATTATAAAACCGGAGATGTACTGTATTGTTTGCCTTATCATATTTGCCCCACCGTTGCTTTGTATGATTCAGTTTATAGAATCGAAAAAGGATTGGTAACAGGAGAGTGGAAGAATATTGCAAGAGATCGCAAGCTTACAATTTGAAATTAATACCTTGAGGGATTTACCAATAGCCATCAATTATAAAACTCCGCCCAATGATATTTCTTGCATCTTTATAATGAATGAAGTGTTTGATGCATAAATTTTTATTTCTTTTTATGACCAAACATCCAGCTTAAATATTCTGTTTCAGCAAAAGCATTGTCCCAGCTATTGTGATTGACTCCCGGGTATTCAGAATATTTTACTTCTGCCTTTAGCGATTTCAGTTTGTCCACCATTTCTCTCGATAGTTTTACATCTACTGTCGGATCAGCATCACCATGAAAAACCCAGAAAGCAGTTTTTGTAATTCTTTTATCATAGTGGTTTACATCACCACCGCCACAGATCGGTAATGCGGCTGCATACAGATCAGGATTTCTGTAAACTGATTCAAAGGTTCCCATACCACCCATTGATAAACCGGTGATATAGATTTTTGATTT
>JANOFP010000568.1:0-7631 GCA_031413675.1 Bacteroidota bacterium | reverse complement strand
GCAATTGAAGCAATAAAAGATAATAGAAATCCAAGAATTGTTTTATCAGCAGTAAAAGAAGGAAATAAGCTTTTACTAAAATTGGCAGATAACGGAATCGGAATTTCCGATGAGTTACTGGATAAAATATTTATACCCTTTTTCAGTACAAAAAAAACCGGCAGTGGAATTGGTTTAAGTTTATGCAAACAAATTATGCTTTTACACAAGGGAACTATCCAGGTGCAGAGTATGGAAGGAGAGGGGACTGCATTTGTTTTAATGTTCAGATAGAATAATTCATCTTTATTTTTTATGCCGCTCATTTAATACCTGAATAACATCCTTGAGTTTATAATTTTTAGCCTGCAATAAAATCATATAATGAAATAATAAATCTGCTGCTTCGCCCAAAAATTTTTCTTTATCATCATCTTTACTTTCAATAACCAATTCTACAGCTTCTTCGCCTACTTTTTGGGCAATTTTATTTATTCCCTTCGCAAACAGTGATGAAGTGTAAGAGCCATCTGTTGGATTGCTTTTACGGTTGCTGATAACTTCCTCAAGGTTTTCTAACGTAAAAAAGGAATTGTTTTCGTTAAAGCATGTGTCTGTACCCGTATGACATACCGGTCCGGTGGGAGTGGCTTTGATGAGCAGGGTATCTCCATCACAATCCAATAGAATGTCTTTTACCAATAAAAAATTATTACTTGTTTCGCCTTTTGTCCAAAGCCGTTGTTTATTGCGGCTGTAAAATGTTACTTTATTTTCTGATTTGGTTTTTGCTAATGCTTCGGGGTTCATAAACCCAAGCATTAAAACTTTGTTCGTTGCTGCATCTTGCACTATTGCGGGTATAAGGCCATCTGAGTATTTTAAAAAATCAGGATTCATGTTCGGCATTTTTAGTATTTGTTTGTTCAGGTTCTTCTTTGTTTTGTAAAATTGAAATCAAATTCATGAATGATTCCCTTTTCTCACGACTATGTTCAGCACTTTTAAGTTTGCGTTTTTGGTTATAACGCCTGAACATATAAAATGAAAAAAGTATTAAGAGAATTATATAAATCATAATCGTATCGAAATGTTTTTCTCTTTTAAATAATTTTTTAAATCAGGTATTGCAACTTCTTTAAAATGGAAAATACTTGCAGCGAGTGCTGCATCAGCAGATGCTTGAATAAATACTTCTTCAAAATGTTCCATTGTGCCTGCACCACCTGAAGCAATTACAGGTACCGGTAAATTTTCTGCTAACAGTTTTGTTATGTCAATTGCAAACCCATTTTTAGTTCCGTCATTGTTCATCGATGTCAATAATATTTCCCCTGCTCCAAGATCAACTGCCTGCTTTGCCCAATTAAAGCATTTGCTTTCTGTTTTTGTTCTGCCCCCATTGAGATATACATACCATTCGCCATCTGCTTCTTTCTTTGTATCAATTGCGAGTACGATACACTGGCTGCCGAATTCTTTTGCCAGTTGATGAATGAGTTGCGGATTTTTGAATGCTGATGTGTTTACTGAAATTTTATCTGCTCCATTTTGCAATAAAAGATTTACATCTTCCACGCAACTGATACCACCTCCAACTGTGAAGGGGATATTAATATGGTGCGAAATCCGGTTTGCAAGTTCGCTCAATGTTTTTCTCTTTTCAATCGTAGCAGTAATATCAAGAAAAACAAGCTCATCGGCGCCTTGCTGTGCATAAAATGCACCAAGTTCTACCGGGTCACCTGCATCACGCAGGTTAACAAAGTTTGTTCCCTTTACAGTTCGCCCATCTTTTATATCCAAACAAGGGATGATACGTTTTGTCAAGCCCCCGGGTCCCCCGAAGTAGGGTGAGTTAGTTATTCTATAATTGTTTGTATCATTCATTGAAAATTGAATATTGATTATTGAGCATTGAACATTTTTAAATCTTTAAGTAAAATTTTGTTTTCATAAATCGCCTTGCCTATTATCGCCCCTTTGCAACCGATAGTTCGTAAATCTTCCAAATCTTTTATAGAACTTACTCCGCCGCTTGCAATAAAATGTATTGCAGGGAACTTTTGTAATATGCTTTTATACAAATCGACAGAGGGTCCTTGCAGTTTTCCATCTTTGCTTACATCTGTGCAAAAAATTTTCTGAATCCCCAATTGTAAATATTTTTCTATAAAATCATAAATCCAGATATCAGTAGTTTCCTGCCATCCATGAATTGCAATTTTTTCATTTTTAACATCAGCGCCTAATAAAAATCTATCTGCCCCAAATTGATTTAACCAGCTTACAAATTCATTTTCATTTTTAACTGCGATACTTCCCACGGTAGCCAATGCTGCGCCTGAATCAAAAACAATCTTAACATCTTTCTCTGTTTTTATTCCACCGCCAAAATCGATTGTAAGATTTGTTTTGCCTGCAATTGTTTCTAATACCTTCCAGTTTTTTACAACACCTTCCTTTGCTCCATCCAAATCTACCAGATGCAATCTTTTTAAGCCAGCATCTTCAAATTGTTTCGCAACCTCAAGTGGATATTCATCATAAATTATTTTTTGTTCATAATCGCCTTGTGTAAGCCTGACACATTTGCCATCAATTAAGTCTATTGCCGGTATAATTTCCATGTCAGAGATCAATAAAATTTTTAATAATCTGTTCGCCTACAGCTGCACTTTTTTCAGGATGAAACTGCACTCCGTAAAAATTTTCTTTATGCAGAGCACTGCTGTATGGATGGATATAGTTTGTAGTTGCAATCGTATGCTCACCCAGCGCAGCATAATAGCTATGTACAAAATAACAATAGCTTTCCTCTTTCACATTTTTAAATAATACTGTTTTTAATTTATAGTTCGAGTTCCAGCCAATTAAAGGAATTTTCAGCTTTGAACTTTCAACTTTAAATTTATTTACATCTTCATCAAATATTCCCAAACAGGTTGTGTCATTTTCTTCCGAATACCTGCACATCAGTTGCATACCCAGGCAAATGCCCAATACAGGTTGAGTTAACGAGCAAATCAATTTATCTAAATTTCTTTCTTTTAAATAATTCATAGCAGTACTTGCTTCACCTACTCCGGGAAAAATAACTTTGTCGGCATTTCTTATTTCATCCGTATTGTCTGTTACAGATGCAGTATGACCGATTCTTTCCAATGCATATAAAACCGATTGAATATTTCCAGCATTATATTTTATTATTGCGATTTTCATTTTTTCTATTTACAATTCAGGACGCTGAAAGCGGCCTGACTCTATAACGTTCCTTTAGTTGTTGGCAACTGCATATTTTCCACATCTCTTTTCACTGCCATTTTTATACATTTTGCAAGTGCCTTAAAAATTGATTCAATTTTATGATGTTCGTTATCACCTTCAACTTTTATATTTAAGTTACATTTTGCGGCATCACTGAATGATTTGAAAAAATGATAAAAAAGTTCTGTGGGCATATCGCCAATTTTCTCTCTTTTAAATTCTGTATTCCATACCAACCAACTTCTGCCGCCAAAGTCAATAGCTACCTGTGCAAGACAATCATCCATGGGTAATGTAAAGCCATAACGTTCGATACCTGCTTTATTTCCCAATGCTTTTGCAAATGTTTCCCCCAATGCTATAGCTGTGTCTTCTATTGTATGATGTTCATCAATATATAAATCACCCTTCACTGTGATTTTTAAATCTGCACCACTATGTCTACCCAGCTGATCCAACATATGATTAAAGAAATTTAATCCTGTGTTTATTTCTGTTTTACCCGTACCATCCAAATTCAATTCAATACTGATTTTTGTTTCATTTGTGTTTCTTTCATGCTTATTATATCGGTTGCCTAATTTTAGAAATTCATAAATCTTTTTCCAGTCTGTTGTCTCTAAAATAATTGTTGATTCAAGCGATTTCAATGTATCGCTGATTTCTGTGCCACCAAGATTTGTATCATTGTTTAACCAGATTGCTTTGCAACCCAAGTTTTTTGCAAGTTGTACATCTGTAATTCTATCGCCGATCACAAATGAATTTGCCAAATCATACTCAGGATTGTTTATGTATTTTGTAAACATTCCAACGCCCGGTTTACGGGTAGGGGCATTTTCGGATGGAAATGTTTTATCAATCAGGATATCTTTGAAAATAATCCTTTCAGTCTTTAAATTTTTTATTATAAAATTATGTACAGGCCAGAAAGTTTCTTCCGGAAACGATACGGTACCTAATCCATCTTGATTTGTAGGCATTACCAATTCATATTCAAAATCCGATACAATTCGGGAAAGCCAGATAAACATACCGGGGTAAAATTCAAGTTTGTCGAATGAATCGATTTGGTATGTTGGCGGAGCTTCTTTGATTAGTGTTCCATCCCTGTCAATAAATAAAACTTTTTTAGCCATGATTTTTATTTAAATACTTTTTAAAGCATCAATCAATATCTTGTTTTCAGTTTCAGTTCCGATTGTGATTCTCAAGCAATCATTACATAAGACTATTTTGCTTCTATCTCTGACAATAATCCCTTTTAAAGTCAGTGATTCATAAATTTTCCGTGCATCTTTCATTTTTACCAACAAAAAATTTGCATCCGATGGATAAACAAATTCTGTAAATGAAAGGTTCAATAAATCTTTTTTTAGTTTTTCCCTTTCAGTAACTGTTATCGCAATATGTTCATTTACCCAATCAATATTATTTAATGCATCCAGTACCAATAATTGTGTGGCCGTATTAATATTGTAGGGGTATTTTACTTTGTTCATCAATTCAATAATTTCTAAGGATGCATAAGCCATACCGAGCCTTAATCCTGCAAGCCCCCAGGCTTTACTCAGCGTTTGCATCACAACAAGGTTAGGGTATTCGGTTAATTCAGAAATAAATGTTTTTTGTTTTGCATAATTTATATAGGCTTCGTCAATCACAACAATACCTCTAAAATTGTTTAGAATAAATTCAATATCATTTCTGTTTATACTGTTTCCGGTTGGATTATTGGGCGAACAAATAAGTATCAACTTGGTAAATGAATCAATTGCTTCTTCAATTGCTTCAATATTTAATTGATACGATTCTGTCAGATTTACTTTTTTTATTTTTATGGCATTCATCTCTGCGCATACTTGATACATGCCGTAAGTAGGAGGGAAGATGATTGCATTGTCACGGCCGGGTTCACAAAAAATACGAAAGAGTAAATCAATTGCTTCATCACTTCCGTTGCCAAGAAAGATATTTTGTGGAGGCACTCCTTTGATTTGAGCTAGTTTTTCTTTCACCTCCATTTGTAAAGGATCGGGATAGCGATTAAAATTATCCGGAAGAGGGGACCCAAAAGAATTTTCATTTGCGTCAAGAAATATAGAAGCATTGCCACTGTACTCATGTCTTGCAGATGAGTAAGCGGTCATGGTTTTTATGTTTTCCCGAACCAATGTTTCTAAATTGAAATTCATAATCATTTTTTTACTTCGCCTCCGACGCTTCGGTCAGAGCCTGATATTTATCATCAGACCCAACCTCTTCCAAAGGAGAGGGGAATGAGTCCAAAATTTGAAAAGTTAATATTGATTCGTAGTTCATTTTTTGTTTAATCTTATTGCTACTGCATTTTTATGCGCATCCAAACCTTCGGCTGATGCCATAAGCATGACAGTGTTTCCAATTTTTTCCAATCCTGCTTTTGATAATTGCTGGCATGTAATTTTTTTTACAAAACTATCTACTGAAACTCCACTATACATCGCTGCATAACCATTTGTTGGTAGTGTATGATTTGTACCGCTTGCATAATCACCAACAGATTCTGGAGAATAATTACCAATAAACACTGAACCTGCTGAAAAAATATTTTCAATTAATGTCTCTGGCTGATTGCAGGAAAGTATCAGGTGCTCAGGTGCATAAAGGTTTGAAAGTTCTATTGCTTCATCAAGTGTTTTTAACAATATAATTTTACTATTAGCTAATGCTTTTTTCGCAATTTCTTTTCTTGGTAATTCATTCAACTGATTTTTTATACAATCCTGAACCTTCTCAGCAACCGTTTCGCTTGTCGTTAATAATATTACCTGTGAATCTGCTCCATGTTCTGCCTGTGATAATAGATCTGCAGCCACAAATTCAGGCACACAAGTTTCATCAGCTATGACCAGCACTTCTGATGGCCCTGCGGGTATGTCAATAGCAACACCATCTTTTTGAACCAATTGTTTCGCAAAGGTTACATATTGATTGCCGGGTCCGAATATTTTAAATACATTAGGAATTGATTCAGTTCCATATGTCATTGCCCCGATTGCCTGGACGCCACCTGTTTTAAATATTTTTGTTATACCACAAAGATTCGCAGAATACAAAATAGCTGGATGAACTGAGCCATCTTTTGAAGGAGGCGTGCATAAAACAATTTCTTTACAGCCGGCAATTGTAGCAGGTATTGCCAGCATAAGAACTGTTGAAAAGAGCGGAGCAGTTCCACCGGGGATATAAATACCAACTTTTTCAATTCCCACAGATTTTCTCCAGCAATTAATGCCCGGCATTGTTTCAATAACTTTTACATCTTCAAGCTGAGCCTGATGAAATTTTTCAATATTTAATTTGGCTTGCTGAATTGCTCCTTTTAATTCTTTCGATAATAAGTTTTCAGCCGCATCAATTTCTTTTTTACTCACCATTAAATTTTTCAATTTGACTCCATCAAACTCTTTTGTGTATTTGCGAACAGCTTTATCACCCTTTAATTTTATTTTTTCTAATATTTTAGTAACCGATTTTTCCAATGACCTATTTTTAGCAACAGGTCGCTTTATAATTTTCGGCCAATCTTCTTTTAATGGATTTTTATAAACTTGAATCATAATTTTTCTTTACTCCCCTTTAGGGGATGGGGGTTTAAACTATCATTTTTTCTATCGGAATAATCAAAATTCCCTGAGCACCATTTGCTTTGAGATTTTCTATTACATTCCAAAAATCATTTTCACTTATTACAGAGTGTACTGAGCTCCAGCCAGATTCAGCAAGCGGTAAAATGGTTGGGCTTTTCATACCCGGTAATAATTTACAGATTGCATCCAGTTTTTCATTAGGTGCATTGAGTAATACATATTTATTGTTTTTAGCTTTTTTTACAGCCCGAATGCGGAACAGTAATTTATCAAGGTTGTTTTGTTTTTCCAATGATAAATTTTCATTGCAGATTAATACGGCTTCGGATTTTAAAACTGTTTCCAATTCTTCCAGTTCATTGCTAAATAAGGTACTGCCCGAACTAACTAAATCACAAATAGCATCTGCCAATCCAATGCGAGGTGCAATTTCGACCGAGCCGCTAATCTCCTGAATCGTAGCGCTGATATTTTTTTCTTTTAAATAATCAGAAAGTACGAGTGGATAACTGGTAGCAATTTTTTTTCCATTTAAATCAGTGATGATTTTTATACTTCCATTCTTTGGAGCGGCAACTGACAATCTGCATTTTCCAAAACCTAATTTTTCTAGCGACTTAACATCTTTATTCGTTTCTGCTACTACATTTTCTCCAACAAAACCAATGTCTACTACAGCATCCTGTACATATTCAGGAATATCATCATCCCGTAGAAAAAAGACTTCCAATGGAAAATTGGCAGCCTGTACAC
>JANOFP010000567.1:0-4665 GCA_031413675.1 Bacteroidota bacterium | reverse complement strand
TTCGGCATGTTTGTGCGGCATGCGTTCCTGCCAATATCCCTTTCTTTAAATATGACTGGAAAAAAGAAATCTGGAATCTGTTTTTTGTTGGTGGCGTTTTAATCGGTGGTATTATCGCCGGAATTATTCTTGCAAATCCGAACCCGGTTATTATTGATTCAAGACTTGCAGTTGACCTGGCAGCAGTTGGTGTAACAAATACTGACGGAATGGTACCGAACGAATTATTTAATTGGGATTCTTTGTTAAGCATAAGAGGTTTTATCCTGATAGTAGTTGGGGGTTTCCTCGTTGGATTTGGAACACGGTATGCAGGCGGATGTACAAGTGGTCATGCAATCATGGGTATCAGCAACCTGCAAATGCCATCGATAATAGCAACCTGCTGCTTTATGATTGGCGGTTTTCTTGTATCGAATTTTATACTACCACTGATTCTTAAACTTTAATTTTCTTAAACTATTTATGGAAACAATAAAAGCTTTAGATACGAATACCGATTTTGAAATCCGATCAGAAAATGCAATATGTGTAAACAATTCTGAATTAGATAAACCTATTTTGTCAAATGTAAAATTTGCAATTGCCGGAATACTCTTTGGAATTATTTTAGTCAAGTCAGAAGTAATATCCTGGTTTCGTATACAGGAAATGTTCCGGTTGCAAAGTTTTCATATGTATGGTGTAATAGGTTCTGCAATCGCAGTAGGTATGTTGAGTTTATTTATCATTAAAAAATTTAATATTAAATCCATTGAAGGAGAAACAATAAAAATTGAGCCTAAAAAATTTAACAAAGGACAAATTTATGGTGGGTTGACTTTTGGATTTGGTTGGGCATTAACGGGTGCTTGTCCCGGACCCTTGTTTGCACAAATAGGAACAGGTGCTACGGTTATTATAGTTACATTGTTTTTTGCAATTCTTGGTACATGGGTTTATGGAAAATTGAGAAATAAACTACCGCATTAACAAAATGAAATGAATTTTCTTAAAACAAACTGGTTACCCGTCTTAATGGGAATTATTATTTCAGGTTGGATAA
The DNA here is from genome assembly GCA_031413675.1 of Bacteroidota bacterium. Taxonomy (GTDB): domain Bacteria; phylum Bacteroidota; class Bacteroidia; order Chitinophagales; family Chitinophagaceae; genus VBAR01. The sequence goes on along the minus strand of JANOFP010000567.1, from coordinate 3,620 downwards.
TGATCCAACTTCTAAAGCCATCACCGGTAGAAGAGAGCCCGGTAGTTGAAGAAGTTTCAGCATGGGTAGGACCGGGAAAATATCAGATTCCAGTTTATACAGATTCCGGTAAACTCATTGCATATGGAAGAGACCTGATTGAAAACACATCGAAATATCTTGGACCAAAAGGTTCTGTATTACAAATTACAAATGGCATGAATTGTCAGAACTGCCATTTAGATGCCGGCACAAAACCATTTGGAAATAATTACGGTGCAGTTTATTCTATGTATCCAAAAATTCGTGATCGCAGCGGTGCAATGGAATCTATTTTTAAAAGAGTAAATGATTGTTTGCAAAGAAGCTTAAATGGTAAAGCATTAGATACAAACTCAAAAGAAATGCAGGCAATACTTGCTTATATGAAATGGGTAGGTGGAAATGTTCACAAGGGTGAAAAACCAATTGGATCTGGTATTGTTGATTTACCATTGTTAAACCGGGCTGCTGATCCTGTAAAAGGAAATGAAGTTTATATAAATAAATGTCAGAGTTGTCATGGTACAGATGGCGGGGGAAAAAAATCAATCGATGAAATAAGTTTTACATATCCGCCGCTCTGGGGAAATCAAAGCTACAATACAGGTGCTGGTTTGTTTCGGATTACAAGGTTTGCAGGTTATGTAAAAAACAATATGCCCTTTGGCGTAGTAAGTTATCATAATCCGCAACTCACCAATGAAGAAGCCTGGGACGTAGCTGCATTTGTAAATTCACAACCACGTCCTGCAGGAGAAATAAGTAAAGACTGGCCTGATATTTCAAAAAAACCAATCGATCATCCGTTCGGGCCCTATACAGATTCATTCAGCGAAATGCAACATAAGTACGGACCGTTGCTGCCAATTAAAACTGCTAAGGAAGAAGCGGCAAAAAACAAAAAACAAACGAAATAAAAATTATGTCTGATAAAATAGAACATCTGGTTAACTGTAGCTGCGGATGTCATACTAACGAAAAAGAAATTGTTGAAAAACCACTGAATGAAAGCCGTCGGGATTTTTTTAAAGATGCGGCTGCTTTAACCGCAGGCATTTTTATTCCACCTGCAATTGCCAATGCAACTGCTGGTGATTTGTATCATGAAAATGAAATTCAAAAAAACAAAGCGGTGCAAAATGGTAAAGCACAAATTTTTTCTTTGCTTCATACCAGTGATATACATGCTCAACTTTATACTCACGATGAATTCTTTTTTGAAAACGGAAAACCCGTTTATAAAAAACGCGGAGGCTTTGCTGTATTAAAAACAATGCTGAAAACATTGAAAGCAAAAAACCCTTCCAATACATTAATTATAGATGGTGGCGATTGTTTCCAGGGTGGTGGTGTGGCGGCATTAACTGAAGGAAGGGGGATTGTGCCATTGATAAATAATATCGGTTACGATTTAATTCTTCCCGGAAACTGGGAAGTGGTTTACGGTAAAGATATAATGTGGCATGATCTGGGAGGATATAACTCCACAAAGATTTGTGCAAATATGTTTCATGATACTACCGATGATTACAAAGACGAATTAATATTTCCGCCTTACTGGATAAAAATGATTGCTGGAGTAAAGATTGGTTTTATAGGCTACAACGATCCGCTCACTCCAAAACGCCAATCACCTGCCTATAGTAAAGGCATCACATTTACAAAACCAGAACTGAATGTTGAGAAGTATATAAAGCTGTTGAAAGAGTATGAAAATTGTGCTATGGTTTTTTTAGTTACACATATGGGGCTTTCGCAGCAGATTGATTTAGCCAATAAAAAAGAAGTAGCAGGAGTTGATTATATATTGGGTGCTGATACACACGAACGGGTACGGAAACCGATACAGGGAAAATATGCTAAGGTAACTGAACCTGGCGCCTTTGGTTCTTTCGTTGCAAAATTAGATGTGGTAGTAGAAAACGGAAAAATAAAAGACAGCAACTATCAACTGCTGGATGTAGATCCTGAAAAATATAAACCCGATGTGGAAATGGCTGCATTGGTTGAAAAAGTAAGAGAGCCTTACAAAAAAGAATTGAATAAAGTAATTGGCAAAACCAAAACCAACCTGGTAAGATATTATGTTATCGAAAATCCGATGGATAATATGCTTACGGACGCATTGATGTGGAAATTTAAAACACAGGATGTGGATATTGTACTCAGTAATGGTTTTCGTTTTTGCCCGCCTTTGGTAACAGATAAAATAACCGGTACTGCCGATATTACGAATGACTTTTTATGGAGTATGTTCCCGGTTAACAGCGAAGTGAAAATAGGCGAAGCAAGCGGACAACAAATTTGGGAATGGATGGAAAAAGAACTGCATAATGTTTTTTCAAAAAATACTGCTGACCGATTTGGCGGTTGGCTGATTCGTTTCAAGGGAATGGAAATAAATTTTACAATAAAGAAAGACATAGGCAAAAGATTGAATTGGATAAAAGTAAAGGGTGAACCCATTAATTTAGAAAAAAAATATTCCATCCTGGCTTGTGAAAGAGACGGAGATCCCGATGATATGCTATGCAGAATGGAAAAAATTTCTAAGCACGGCAAACCCGGATATTTAATGCATGATGTAGTCCGGGAATATCTTTCTGTCCACTCCCCCATTTCACCGTATATTGAAGGTCGTGCCACTGCAACGGATGCCCCTTCCACTTTACTATCTCAACTGGAAGGATATGATTATGAATTTATTTAAAATCGATAACTATGTATAAATTTTTCTTGTTCATTGCTCTATTAAGTACAACTGTAATTGTTAATGCACAAACCGAACACCAAAAAATTGTTTTTGATCTCAACAGCGGTGATACAGCTGCGCATAGTACCGTGTTGCGTCAATTTACCAATGTACTCAAAGCAGCTCCTGACACAGAAATAGAATTGGTATGTCACGGTCAGGCTATAAATATGTTTGTAAAAGACAAACTTTATTTTGAAGAAAAGATAAAAGAATTAAAATCAAAAGGAAAAGTGAGCTATAAGATTTGTGCAAATTCTTTAAGAAGACTTAACGTAGATAAATCGCAGATAACTGAACTGGCAGAAATAGTTCCGGTGGCTATGCTGGAATTAGCATCAAAACAAAAAGAAGGTTGGAGTTATATAAAAGCGGGCAATTAATAAATTGCCCACTTTATTAAATTCATTATTTATCAGCCTGCAAAAATATAACCACAACCATGCTGCTGTGCACGGCCCAATGCCCATACACCCGATGGTACGGGTTGAATACCCGGAAGTAATGCGTTTGTAAAATCATTTTTTACATCTTCATGTTTCAAATTCATAGCTTGAGCAGTAAGAGCACTATAAACTGATATTGCTGCCTGGCAAACACAGAATAGTACTCCACTTGCCTGCAATTCGTTAATACCAATTAATATTTCTCCTACTCCCGGAACTTTATAAGCACCTGCTTTAGGTTTCCAGAATGGATTACGTGTTGCGGGTAGTTTTGTTTCCGGATCATTCGCCTTAAACAATTCACCCAATTTATATTTTGCCCAAACCCGGTCTTCCATAGCATACCCGATTGATGAATGACGCAATACGACTACAACGCTGCAATCTTTTTCTTTTGTTCC
>JANOFP010000566.1:0-6391 GCA_031413675.1 Bacteroidota bacterium | reverse complement strand
TGTTTTTTGATGAATGATGCGGACAGGTACAGCAATATTGCTGAGTTTTCTTTCAGTTCTTGTGGCTGTTACCACTACTTCATTCATTTGTACTGCATGCAATGAATCAAATTGTGCTGAAAGAGTAAGTGAAAAAAATGTAGCGATTAAAATTGCAGTGGCTTTGTACATAATTATTAATTCGGGCACAAAGTTTCTTCAGCAATGCTTATGATTTATCATGTGTATGTCATGAAAGAGTGAAGTAAAATTCTTTGACAAAAAAATGACAGCAGTTTGTTATTGAATCAAGTGGTGGTATGATTTATATCATCTTTATATAAATAAAAAAGTTTCACTAACTGCGAAACTTTAAAAATTATTTACTATTTACAATTTCGCCCCCACACTCACAAAGAAACTTCTTCCATCAGCGGGCAATGCTCCGGGACCGGGATAACCACCTGCACGACGGGTAAAATATCTTTCATCAAACAAATTATTGATACCCGCTTTTATATTCAGTCCTTTTGAAAATTTATACGCAGCCGTTAAATCTATTATCGTATAAGAAGGAATCAATCCTGTATTTCCATTGGCAGTTGGAGCAACTGTATTATTTGCATCGCTGTAAGTTTTTCCAACATGGCTCGACTGTGCTGTCAGCAAAAATCCTTTATATCCGCCTGTTATTCCACCACGGAAAATATGTTCGGGTGCATTTTCTACTTTCTTTCCTTTTGTAGTGGCATCTTTGTGATTGCTGCTGTAGCGGGCATCTGTGTAACCATACGAACCAAACAAAATCAAATCAGCTTTAGTATTTTTTGTAAATGCACGAACAGGATTGAATTCTATATAACTTTCAACTCCTTTACTTGTACTATTTCCTACATTGGTTACAAGGCGGTATGAAGGTGCAGCGCTGACCGTGATAGTGCCAATACGGTTATTGTATTGCAGGTAAAATGCACTGACATCAAACTTCAGCCAGTCTTTTATTTTTCCGCGGTAACCAAAATCAATATTATATCCTTTGGCATCTTTCAAATCCGGGTCAACCACATCTGTTGTTGGCGGTGCCTGCAGATTGGCAAATTGTATTGGGCGATATGCCTGTGTGATATTTCCATAGAGTTCTGTTTTGGCTGTAACATGATATTCTGCACCGATACCCGCCAGTATTAAACTTCTGCTGCGTTTAATATTCTGCAATAAAATTTCTGCACCACTGCCTGTATAGCCGTTTCTTCCTGATGCTGAACCTTCAAGCCATTCATATCTCAGACCGGGAATGATGATATATTTTTCACTGATGCGAAAAATATTTTCAACAAAGACCGCTGCATTTTTTGAATCAAATTCTATATCTCTCGGATAGTTTCCAGTTACTGTCATATCATAATTTATTCCGGTAGTTCCTTTACCATCAGATTTTCTGTGTGTTGTACCGGAGTATAAGCGAATGCCACCGGAAATTGTACTACTCATTGTTCCCAATTTATAATCAGTTATGATGCGGCTTTCCAATCCATAGTTCCTGTACTTGTCTGTTTGCAACGTACGATTATTGAAATTAAGAGTGATGGGGTTGATACTGTCTTTTACCAGTAAAGTTTGCAAATAGCCCACACTGTTTCTATCGCCGATTGTTGCAAAGAGTTTGGTGTTCCATCTTGTTTTGTCATTGATTTGATAATTGGATATGATTGCCGGCGTTGTCCATGTAATATCAAACCAGTTACGGCTACGGAAACTTTGTTGTGCACCTGCTTCAACTTGTGCATCAGATAATCCTCCTGCCTGCTGACTACGTATATGTGAACGCATCAGTTCTGCAGTTAAAGAAAATTTTGGGGTCATGAAATAAGTTACAGTTGCAAAACCTGCATTGGTAAAATAGCGGCTGTTCTTTCTCCACCCATCACCATTACGATGATCAAAGAAAGTATAGTAATGCAGTTTTTTTGTTTTGCCACCAAAGGCATTATATGAATTAAACAATGCATTGCCCCCAATAGTTTGCTGTGTTTCGAATTCAAACTTCTTATTAATCTCACTGCCATTTCTCAAAATATAATTTACCAGGCCGCCAAACTGCGGGCCGTATTGCAATGAACCCTGCCCTCTTACAATTTCAATTCTCTGCACTGCCTGCAATTGCGGATTATAATAAGCTTCGGGATAGCCAAATGGATCTGCGGCAATATCATAACCATTCTGGCGAACATTAAACTCCCAGCTGCGGTTGGGGCTAAGTCCTCTTGCTGCAATTCCAATTTGAATTCCGCTGGGGTCGCTTTCCCATATATGTATGCCGGGTATTTTGGCCAAAACCTGCCGCATAGTATTAGTCACTACATTTCCCTGTACATTATCCAGTACAATCAGTGCATTTTTTTTGCCGGCATAAATACTGGTGCCAACTATTTCGGGCATCTGCTGGTAATCACTTTTACTGTATCTGCCTACAACTGTTATATCAGGTAAATATTTATGTTTGGGCTCCAGTGTGTCGCTTTTTCCAGGTTTGCTGACCTGTGCATTAATAAAGATTGCTGAAAAAAACAATGTCATCACTATCAATATTCTTCTACTCATTATTATTTTTTGTGTGGCAAAAGTGAAGCAACCATTTCAAAAAAAGGTTACGGATACGGAAAAACGGTTTACGCAAAGTGGAAAACAAATTTTACATTCACGAAATTTTTTTACATGAAACTGATTGTAAGTATTGCCGTTTTATTTATTATGTCTGCCTCTTCTGCACAGGATAGTATAAGTGCCCATTATAAAATTTATGATACCCGAACCAAACAAATTATCAGCATTGATAATATTGTTGCTGATTGTGCCGCAGCAGATGTTTTATTTTTTGGTGAGGAACATAATGACAGTGCTGGTCATTACCTGGAAAATAAAATTTTCCGGGCATTATATGCTGTGTACGGAGAAAATCTTGCGTTGAGTATGGAAATGTTTGAAACCGATAACCAGCTTGTTTTGAATGAATATTTAGCAGGGAAAATAGATGAAAGCCGTTTTTCAAAAGATGTAAGGCTATGGAGTAATTATAAAGATTACCGTTCCATGATTGAATATGCAAAGCAAAATAAAATTTCTGTTATTGCTGCCAACCCGCCGCGCAGGTACGTAAGCATGGTAAGCCGCAGGGGAATGGGCTCACTTGACAGTTTATCAGATAATGCAAAAAAGTTTTTACCTAAACTGCCTTATGATACTTTGACCGGCCGCTATCGTGAAAAATTTTTTGAAATAATGAAAGGAAGTCCGGGTGGTGAGAACCCGAGAGTTTACCACAGCCAGAGCTTATGGGATGCAGGTATGGCCAACAGCATTTATAAATTTTGGAAAAAGAATAAGGGTAATAAGATTTTTCATTGCGTTGGTGGCTTTCATACACAAGAAAAACTGGGTACAGCGGCCCAGTTACTTATGAGAAATAAAAAATTAAAAATCCTGAACATCGCCAGCTTCAGTGATAAATCCTTCAGCAATCCTGATTGGGAAAAAGAAAGTTACAGGGGTGACTACATTATTATGACGAACCCCGATTTGAAAAAGACCTATTAAAAAATATTAACTGCTAACTTTATTTCCCGGAGTCAATGACGAATTTAATTGTCGTAATTTTTCAGAGCCAATAAACCAGGCGGCTTACAATTTATTTACTTCATAATCCCGGTAATGCTGTATAGCTCAAATAATGAATCTGCTCAAGAGCAGAGAAAGCTTGCCGCCATCATGTTTGCCGACATGATGGGATATACTGCTATGATGCAGGAAGATGAAGCCCATGCAAAATTGCTGAGAATCCGTCAGAAAAAAATTCTCGAAACACTTATCCCGACTCACAACGGAATTATCATCCAGTTTTTTGGTGATGGTACATTGAGCATGTTTGATAGTTCAGCAGATGCGGTACGATGCGGCATTGCTATCCAGCTTGAATTACAAAAAGAACCCAGTGTTAAATTAAGAATCGGTATTCACTCCGGCGATGTGGTGTATAGCAGTGATGGAATTTATGGAGATTGTGTAAACCTTGCTTCACGTATTGAATCCCTTTCTGTTCCCGGCGCCGTGCTTTTTTCCGGTAAAGTGCATGATGAAATAAAAAACCAGCGAGATATTCAAACACATTCACTGGGAAAATTTCATCTTAAAAATGTAAACCAACCATTAGAGGTATTTGCTGCTGCAAATGAGGGATTGGTTGTTCCATTGCCTGCTCATATTACCGGCAAACTCAGCCAGGAAAATTTTTCCTTATCATCAATGCTGAAAAAAAGAAAAGTGAGATTGATTGCGTTGGTTGTATTGGCTGCTTTCATAACTTTGATAATCGCTTTGTTTTACCGTACAACCGGCAAGAGTTCTTATGTCATTGACTCCATTGCTGTTCTTCCGCTGGAAAATCTGTCCGGTAATCCTGAACAGGAATATTTTGTTTCCGGTATGCACGAAACACTCATCAGCGAACTTTCAAAAATCAGTTCACTGAAAGTCATTTCCCGAACATCCACCCTGCAATACAAAGACACAAAAAAAACAATGCCCGAAATAGCAAGAGAACTGGGTGTTAAAGCTCTTATTGAAGGCTCCGTGATACGTGAAGGAGATATTGTACGAATAACTGTACAACTGATTGAAGGAACAACTGACAAACATTTATGGACAGAAAAATTTGACAGGGAATTGCGTGGCGTTCTTGCTTTACACAGCGAAGTAGCGCAGAAAATTGCCGGTGAGATAAAAATTAAATTAACCCCACAGGATAAGGAGAGGCTTGTTTCTACTCCGGAAGTAAATACCCGTGCATACGAATTTTATTTACTGGGCCGACATTACTGGAATCAAAGAACTTTACAGAGCTATAAGCAAGCTATCGAAAACTATAAAAAAGCTATTGAATTTGATACAGGTTATGCTCCGGCTTATGCGGCGTTAGCAGAAGGATATATTTTGTTAGGTGAGCAAGGCGGAATGCCGCAGAATGAAGCATTGTTGCTTGCCGACAGTGCAATACGCAAAGCCCTTCGATTAAAAGAAGATCTGGCTGAAGCTCATTCATCAAAAGGTATTTGGGAATTATACAATGAATGGAACTGGGTTGAAGCAGAAAAATCATTCAAACGGGCTATTGAATTAAATCCGGGTTATGCCATCACCTATCAATGGTATGGCCGGACGCTGGGTTTTATCGGACGTTATGATGAAGCCCTGGTTCTACTCGAAAAAGCGAAAGAACTTGACCCACTTTCACCTGTGATAGCAGCCTATACAGGTCAGGTTTATCTTTTTTCAAAACAGTATAAAAAAGCTGATGAAGAATTCCAGATGGCATTGAAAGTACATCCCAATCATGCTTTGATTCTTCATAATATCGGAGAGCTTTATTTAGCACAGGGTCGTTATACGGATGCGATTGCCCCGCTTAAAATATCAGCTGAGATGTCGGTGTCGGTTCACTACCAAGCTATGTTGGGTTATGCTTATGCGCTTGCCAACCGAAAAGAAGAAGCCAGGGAAATACTGAAAAAGTTTCTGAATCAATTTAAATCTGGTTTGAGTTCAGGATTTAATTTGGCAGTTATTTATATCGCTTTAGGTGAAAAGGAAGAGGCCCTTAGCCAGCTTGAACAAGGTTATGAACAACATGATGTATGGATGAAAGAACTTAAAGCATGGCCCTGGTTTGATACATTGAAAAATGAACCACGGTATAAGGATTTAATAAGAAGAATGAATTTTCCTGAGTAAGAAAAAAATATTTTCTACAACCTGAGTTTTATTCCCCCATTCACAACAAACCCATCCAGCGGCGCATAAATATCCCTGAATACAGGATTAGAAATTGAGCCGGTAAAAATAGATTCAAATTTTGTCTGTCTTGTATTCGTAAAATTTTCAAAATTTATATACAATGAAAATTTCTCCCAGAGTTTTTCAACCATAAATCCGGTAATCCAGTAAGCCCTGCCTGTTGTGTTATCACTTAACTGCTGTTTGCTGAAATAATAAGCTTCCAGTCCCACCTTCCATTTTTCTTCCACTTCATACAACAATACAGAATTTAAACGATGGCGTGAGGTAAGATAATTTTCAGTTTCAATATTTCCTTCGTGCAGGTAGGCTTTTGTATTGGTATAACCGATAAATAATTTGAAATCGCCGTACCCAAGTTTTATATTAGTTTCCATCCCACGGCTGTCGAAATGTCCTTTGGCGTTGGTAAACTGGTAAAGCATGGAACTTTGCTGTCTTAGTACCAACGGATCGTGTATCCGGGTGTAAAAGAAAAGATGATTGATGCTGAAACTGATTTTATCATCCGCAAATTTTGTACGGTAATTAATATCCGCATTTACGCCATAACTCCTCTCCATCG
>JANOFP010000565.1:0-7118 GCA_031413675.1 Bacteroidota bacterium | reverse complement strand
GTGCCTGCATGATTTATATATGTGTTCCGGTAAGCAAGTAACCTGTTGTTTTTATCAAATAAAAGCAGTTGCAGTAGTCCGGCAGGCAGACCATCTGTATTAATTATACCCTGTGCTTCATTGTTTTTCAGGCTAATCTTTTTTTCAACCACAATATTATTTTGCATTACAGCAAGTAGCAGCAATTCATTAAACTCAATACCGGATGCAGTAACATAAAAAAATTTTCCATTTTTATTTTCGCCTGCATTCAGCAATACGCCTTTATCTGCAGCGGCGGGCAAACTAAATTCCTTTACTGTTTTGTCAGCATATTCAATTTTGGCAAAATAATTTTTCCCGTATTCAGGCATAAAACTAAAAGTGCCCATGCCCTGTGCATCAGATGTAAAACCTATAATTTCATTTCCATTTGCATCTGTTACTGCTCCGGCTATTTGTACCGGTTGTAAATAATTATTCATTGCCCTGTAGGCAATTATATTTGGCAGACCATTTACCAATTGCCCACTTTCAGGATAAAAAAGAAAGTTGTATTTACCCGGAGCTGAATAAAGTAAACTTGATTTTTTTAAAGGATTAAAAATGGGAATCCCTTTTTTAAAAACAAACGCATCGCCAAGATTTAAGGTCCATGGGGTATAAGCCCTGATTAGATAAATTCCTTCCTTTAAAGTATCCGGTAAATCAAAATTGCCATAAGCCGTTCCGGCAAATACAGGTAATTTCTTTTCAATAATTATTTCATTATTCTCATTTAGTAATTCAATAAAAATATTAGAGCTGAGTGTGCTGCTGTTGAATTCAGCATACAGGTATGCTTTGAACCAGATGGTTTCTCCTGCTACATAATTTTGTTGATTGGTTTGTAAGTAAATAGATTCGTTAGGTAGGCTGTCGCGGTTATGATTGAAAATGGAAAGGGGAACCTGTGCATTTATTTTGCAAAAGAAAAAAAGAAAAAGCAATAATTGAATAGTTGCCGATTTCATAAATATGCTTAACAACTAAAGTTCCGATAAATAACTTTAAAAAAAAACCGGAACTTCATTCCAGGTTTTAGATTATGAGAAAGATTTAAATTATTTAAAATAAACTATTCTTAGTTTAAAATTCTTTTTAAATTATTAATAATGGCTTCATACTCTAGCATTTCCTTTGATAAACTCTCTGATAATTCTATTTCTTTCTTACTACTGTAAAGTATTCCTTGTATCTTATAAAAAATATTATTATCCTTCGCTATGCAACATATAGAATCGTTATGGATATATATTGCTATTTTATTTTTTAAAAACCCATGATACAGCAGGACTTTTACTATTTTATGTGCTTCGATTTGTTTGTAAAACACTCCTCGATAACTTCCCAATAATGTTGAATTGCCCATAAAAATTGAACTATCCGGATAATATCTGTTATCAATTTCAATTATCAAAGAATCGACATCACCAATTTTAATATCTAAACTTGATTTACCCTGGGCAAAAACTGTCAAATTAAAAAGAGCTAACAATCCCGCTATTAAAAAAAATTTTGACATGGGAATAATAAGATTATTTAATGCAATTGTTTTAGAATACTTATGCCAATTATCAGAAATATTCATAAATCAGTTTCTAACGCAGGACCAACCATCATTTTGAGAATTAATTCTACAATTTGTTTTAACACATAGATCCCATCCTGTCCCTCCTGTTTCTGTACCACAACAATAAAATTCAGTTGAATTGCTTCCACCACAAGTACACTTCCATACATAAAATAAGACACTTAATATGTATAGCTTTCAATTAAAGATTTATACTTATCTATATTAAACGAATCGTATCCAGTAAAAGACGCAATTTTATATCCTTTACTATCTGTAAAAACTAATGTCGGTATAGCAGAAAATCTAAAAATTGCTTTTAATTTTTCTACCATTAAAAGATCGGCTCGGAGTTGAAGCCAAGTCATCTTCTCATTCTCTACTGCCTCTTTCCATTTTGAGATATCCTTATCAATAGATATACTTGTAATCTTCAGCCCTTTATTTTCAAACTCGTTATTTAAAAGTATTAATTGCGGAATTTCTTTCCTGCAAGGCCCACACCAACTCGCCCAAAAAACCAGCATATTCACTTTTGCCGATGTATCAATTATTTGATCTAACTCATTAGCAAAATTCAGTAAAAAAACATTGGGGTAAGCTTCTCCATCTTCAACAACCTGATTAATATAGGATTTGATTTTCCTACCAGGCGTAGATCTTTGCAGATTCTTATCAAATAGCTGCAATATCTCGGTCATTTCATTTTTAGTGTATTGTTCTTTATTATTTGCTATACCCTGAAGAAAAAAATATGAATAAGGGTATTGGCGAATAAACTTTTTATATGCCGAAATTTGAATCTTTTCTGAAGTAGTATCTTTTTGACCCAAATAGCCAAATTCGCCATGAAATTGATACATTAATTCGGTTTCCTTACCGGCAACTATATTTACTTTGCCTTTTGACTTAACATCACCACTTAATTTAGTGATACCTCTTTCAAGGTAAAAGGCAGTTTCAAAACTCAAAGGAACATTATCAGAAATTAGGCTAGAACCAGCATTAATCAGTATTGGAGACTTACCTGAAGGTGAGGAACTATCACTATAATAAATACTTGCCATAAAAGGTATGAAATTAGAATCTGCTTTTATTCGGAAAGTAAAATTCCCATCAAGGGTTGTGGTTGAATCCAAAAAAATATTCCATTGATGTGCCTCGGTTAGATATACTTTTCCATTGGGCAGGTTTTTAATATTTCCCTCAATTAGCATGTCATCGTTTTGCGATCTGCAACCTTCATTGTGGAGTAATAATATCATAAGGGCGACATAAAGGATTTTCATATGTAAATCTTAAGTGTTAAAGAGACGACTGAAAAAAGTATGTGAAGGATTATTTTTATAAAAGCCAACACATACTTTTAAGTTATCTGCTATTTTACTATTCGCATTATCATTTGTGACCATCCGGGCTGTTTTATTTCTATCATGCGAAGGCATATGTGACCTTAGTCCATAGTGACGGGTTGTTTATAAAGAATAGAAAGGCATTTTTTTTTGTACTAATTTTATTTCAAATTAAATTACCTCTTTAGTCAATATTTTTAAAAATAAGCTTATCAAGCATTTTAAGTTCTGAGTCCTTAAGCTGCGAAGAATTATAAATTATAGTTCCATCTTTCCCTATTAATATTTCAAATGGGATATAATTAATCCCGAATTTTTGAACTAGATTACTTTCCTTCCATTTCTTTAATTCAGAAATGTTTATCCAGTTCAAGTCAAATGATTTTATTTGTTTTATCCATATTTCTTTTTTTTCGTCAAGGTTAATGGAAACAATTTCAAACCCTTTGTCCTTATACTTTTTGTATAAATTTTTCAGTATAGGGAAATTCTCTTTGCAAGGCTGACACCAAGTTGCTCCGAATACAATCAGATATGTTTTATCCTTTAAACTAGTATTTGAAAACAAAGTACCTGAGGACGTATTTGCTGAGAACTCAAAAATTGTTCTTCCAATTTGTGTTGATAAAATTGCGTTTAATTTGCTTGACAAGTCTTCGCCTAATTTGGTATTTTTAATGTATTCTGGTAATAGCTTAAAAACTTTTTCAACATACACTGCTTCTCGCTGTCTTAGCGATAATAATTTGAAAAGGCAAATTAAGCTATAATAATGATCTGCGTGTCTTTCAATAATTTCCAATTGTTTGAACCAAAGCTCACGATTACGAATTGAGTCTAATTGAATAATTCTATTCTCGTTAGAGGCGGGTTTGCCATATTGATTATAGTATTGATTAATTAAAATTCTCAAACTATCATTTATTAAATTAGAGACAGAATTTTTTATTTCAATGTTTGATAATTTATTTTTATATGTTAGCCATCCGCTAGGTAAAGGCTTTATTTCCATTTGTAACTGACCTGAATCCAATGCAAAATAAAAAAACTGGCCTTTCTCAATTAAAGATAATTCGGCATTCTCGGTGGGTTTAATAATTTTTCCTGTAAAAAAAAACTTATTTCCTTTTATTATGGCAGTATCTGTCCATTCATATTTATCCTTAGAATAGTTGTCTTTGATGCGTAGAATAATATATTTACGATTCATGCTACTTGGAACATTTCCAGTAAGGGTGAAAGAGAATTGTCCATTAGAGGAATTCTGTAATAGAATTACAAAGAAGAAAAGAAAAAATTTCATATATAACTTATTAGATAATATTGAAAATGGAGTGTAAGAAATTTATATTGTAGCCTTACACTCCAAATACTACTTAGCCGTTTTGACAAGCATCCCATGGCACACTCGAATTACCAGAATCAGTTTTACAAACACAACGATTTGCTGAATTTTTTTGGCATTTTGCGTCTACCATACCTGTTCCGGATTCATAATAGGTACAGTATTCCCAGTTGAGCAAAAATCTGAACCACCTTCTTCTTCAGTTCCACCTCTTATTTTTTTTTGTTCTTCCTTGCTCAGGAGCCTTCCCAGGTCATTACCCCCCAACAATGAATAAAAAAAATAACCCGTAACATCATCCCGGGTTTTTTTAGTAAATAACACATCGTATAATTTGAGTGTTTAAAAGCCCCTCCTTTGGAGGGGAGGCTTTTATTTCCTCCCCCACACAGCCACTCTCGATCTTCCTCTTGCAAATCCTTTTGTTTCGTACCAAAATTCAATTTTTTTCAAATGACGCAGACCACCGGATAAATCAATCATTTTGCTTTCGCCACCTTTGCGAATCTGATTTCTGATAGACACATCCTGCACTTCATCATTATCAAAATAAACTTTCATATCATAAATCTTCAGCGGGCCGTCGGTTACTTTCAGCTTTATCTGACGAAAATCATCTTTCACATTTCCGCAATGAATCACATCTCTGTCCACGCCGAATCGTACATTTTTATCACCAATAAATTGCCATTGGGCACTTGATGTTTCGGCAGGTTTAAAAGAAGTAAACAAACTGAATAAGGAGACTACAAGCAGTGCAGTAAAAAATTTTGCATAGCACATAAAAATAAATTTTAGTGGTAAAATAATTTTTGTAAAAGACTGGTCGATCTTTTCAAAAGTTTAAGTTACGGAAAAAAATGAGTGAAGTGTGCAGTCAACAGTCAACAACCGGCAGTCGGCAATCAACAATCTGGATTCAATTTGAAATATTAAATTTTCAATCTGAAGTTGGGCATTTATACGATTGCAAATTGAAGGTAACATGAAACTGTGCTGTTACAAACTGATCTTTCTGCCGGTCATTGCCGCGTTGTCTGCCTGCTATACCAATGGGGTCGCCCAATTCATAAGAACGATCATGCAGTAAATATCCATTGGATGGGCTGCCATCCGGATTGCTGGGAAATACCGCTAATGCATTTACATAGGTTTTACTTACATCATCCAGGTAATCGGTATTGGTAAAACGATGCAGCACTTCAAATCCAATATTGATGCGTTCATTCAACGCATATTTTACACCTACCCCAAATGGAATGGACATTGCCATTGAACTGTATTGCTTACGTTCAGGATATAAAGAACTGCCCTGCCCTTCGGTACCTAAGGGACGAAGAAATATTTTTTCGCCTTTCAGATAGGCAAAAGGATCGTAGCTGAAAGCACCAACGCCAATGGTTATATAAGGAGTAAAATTAAAGTCCGGTTCGCCGGGCATAAAACGGAAAAAATTAAAATCACCCTGTAGTGCTACTTCCCATACATTGGTATTAAAACTTAGGTTACGGGTGTATTGGGTAAGATTCGCTTGATTATAAATATCAGAATAACCCAACCTTGCAAAGCTTGCACTTAGCCGGGCTGCTATATAATTTCCAAAATTTTTCCGAAAGAAAACACTTGCTGCAATTTTCGGACGATTGAGTTTAGCCCTTGTATTCAGATCACCAAAATAATGGGCTGCACCCAGTCCAATTCCAAATTCACCTTCCTGCTTTACAGCATCTTGTGCATTTAGCTGAAACGAAAAGACTGTTTGTAAAACGATGATAATTGCCAGAAAAAATTTTCTCATACCTTATTTTATAAATGCTGAAAACTAAGAACGCTAAAAGTAGCCATTTTCTTTTGTTGAAAGGAAAAATAGGGCTGTTAAAATTTTAACAGGAATGAGCAGCTTTGAGATACAAGCTTTCAGCATTCAATAGTGAGTGGTTAGCAATCTCTAATTTTCTAAAATTGTATTTAAAAAAAATGAAAATTGATTCTTGATTCCATCCAGAAAGCAATCAGGACACAAATACTAATTCCTTTTATCCAACCCCCAGGTAAGTTTATTACGCAATGTTTGTAAAAAATTATTTTCGCTTAATCGAACCAACTGAACATGAAATTTTTCTTTCCGTACTGCCAGTTGCACATTACGGCTTACTAATTCGCGACGGCTGTCCAGGGCACAAATGATATTTTCATCGCGGCTTTCTATTTCAAAGGAAATGATATTTGAATCGGCTACTACAATAGGTCTGACATTTAAATTATGCGGCGCTACCGGCGTTATTACAAAACTGCTGCTATCCGGAAAAACAACCGGACCATTACAGCTCAATGAATATCCCGTACTTCCGGTAGGTGTAGCTACTATTAATCCATCTGCCCAATAGGTATTTAAAAATTCACCATTCACATACGTATGAATTTTTATCATCGATGCTACATCTCGCTTATGAATTGCAAATTCATTTAACCCATACGGAATTTCACCAAAAAGCGGCATATCTGAATCCAAATGTATCAATGTTCTTTTATCTGCAATATGTGTGTGATTGGCAATTGCTTTTACAGCAGCGGCTACTTCATTGCGACCGATACCTGCTAAAAATCCAAGCCTGCCGAAATTAATTCCCATGATGGAAATTTTTTTATCCCGAACCAGGGTAATTGTATCAAGCAAAGTACCATCGCCGCCAAGGCTTATGATAAATTCAATATCCTCTTTCAAATTGTCTGACTCAGAAAAAGTTTCTGCTGATGCCGGAAGTTTTATTTTCTCTTTTATTTCATCAAAAAAAGGAAGAAAAACAACAGCTACTATCTTTTGTTTTTC
>JANOFP010000564.1:0-4499 GCA_031413675.1 Bacteroidota bacterium | reverse complement strand
AACTGAAAGATTGCCAGTAATTAAATTATTATGGATTGTCTCAGTAGTAATCTGACCTCCGGTAGCATTCCTTCTTTCAAATTCTAAATCCGATTTTTCATAACCAATATTAAAAGTCGGTCTGAATGAAATATGTTGATTTAAGGGAGTAAAAAAGAAAAATCCCAAATCAAATTTGATGGCACTTACCGGATTTACACCTACAATATTATTCGTTTGCCTTCCAGAGTAAGTTGGATTCAACCTGTTAATTCCTGCGCCAATTAAAAAACCAAATTTTGGTTTTGTGTTCATTGCTTTTTCTAATGGGTCATTAATCTCAACTTGCCTGGATGGGTCAATTGCTTTTGATTGTTGTTCATATTTTTTTGTAGAATCAGGAAGGTTAAGTGTTTTATATACTTCTGATAAAGTAGAGTAGGAGACTCTCCAGTTTGGAGCAGCAGCCATTGCACGTCGTGCATAATAAATGGCACTGTCTGTATTTTTATTTTCAAGATGCATGGTGGCAAGCCGGTTATTGATGAATGCAGCATTTTTATCCATCGCCAATGAAGTGTAAGCATTTTTAAATGCATCCATACGATTAGCAGGTTCAACTACAGTTTTTAAAAAAAATAATCTGCTTTTTAATGATTCAATAAACTCCGGTTCATCTGTTGAAAGGAGTTGAGTTGCTTTTTCTAATCGTATGGCAGCTTCCTGATATTCTTTTTTCTGGTCGGTGGAGATAATTCCGTTACTGATATAGTCAGTCATGATTTTTTGTGCAAAACGGATACTGCTTGCAGCTAATGTTGATTTCGCATCAAGTGTATGTGGCGTACCGGGGAATTTTATTTCTAACAAACCATAAATACTGTTTGCGTCATTTCTACCGGCTTCACTATTTAATTGGATGGCATTATTGAACCGATTATACAATTCAGTTAATGTGGTATCAATTTTTTGGGAAGGGTTATAAGCAACTTTGAAACTTGTAAAAGAATTGCCACCTCTTTTTCTCAACTCCATTTTAATTTTTAGAAAATTTATCAGGTAAACTGAATCTACATTACTAATCACATTTTCACTTTTATCATCGCAACAAAAATAGGGCGACTGGGTTTTATTAAACCGGTTGCGGGCCACATCCGATACATTCTGATCAACATATGATTTTATTTCATTTAAGGTAACCTTATAGTCTTTTATATTAATACTATCAGCCAAACCTCTTAGCCCATCTATTAAATAATAGGTGAATAAGCCATGCCCATTTCCGATCGAAGCATCTTCAAGTGATTCTTGTCCGGCACCAGTAGCCAGCATAATAATCTCGCCGGCTTTTTTTTCTGAAATGGCTGTGTTTAAAAAATTTTGACCGGCAGTGCCACCGGGTAATTCATTGCTTCGGCAGGCATCCATAATAAAAAAGACTTCAACACCTTTAGCCGTTTCGTTGGCAATTTTCTTTTTCAGATTAAATAATTGTATAGCACCACCAACCAGGTAATTATTTTTATCTCCACCCGGATTGCAATCATAACCCAGGAAAAAAAACTGGTCTTCATCTATCGCATCACCATGTCCCGCCATATAAATAAAAAGACGATCTCCTTTCTGTAATTTTTTTGCTTTTAACCATTGAAACCCTTTACTCCAAAAATTTGCATTGTCTGCATTTTCATTCAGCAGCATAAAAATATTATCATCGGTTATGCGACCGCCTGCAGGAGATTTTAAATATTCTTTCATTAACTCAGCATCTTTATCGGCATATTGAAGCGGACGGATATATTTATATTTAGAAATGCCAACCAACAAGGCAAATGTTTGCGGAGATTTAATTGTAGTATCTCTTGGCTTAAGCGGTACCTGGGCAATAGAATGATATTGAATACAGGTTAAAAAAAGTATTGAGAAAATGCTTGAAGCAAATTTCATAATGCAGTTTTGAATAAGAGTAACTGTTGCATGACTGAATCTACGCTGTAAATTACTGCATTTTAGTTTATGTGAAAGATTCTTATGTATGGTAAATTAAGATTTAACTGAACGACACTAGGGTGATATTAATAATTCTTTGCGAACTTAAGTATTAATCTTTTGCGTCTTTGCGAGAAATCTTTTTTACAAAAACTTAATCAAACTTATTTTCCCAACCTTCCTGTTTCATCTTCTCTACTTTTTGCAACACATCTGTATTAAGCGAGTTTTTATAATCAGACACTTTTTTTGAAATGGCTTCGTCGTATGTTCCTAAAATTTCCGCAGCAAGGATACCAGCATTTTTTGCAGAGTTTAGTGCAACAGTGCCAACCGGTACACCATTTGGCATTTGTAAAATAGAAAGAACAGAATCCCATCCATCAATACTGTTTGATGATTTAATTGGAACTCCAATAACAGGAAGTGGAGTAATAGATGCAACCATACCCGGTAAATGGGCTGCACCACCTGCACCAGCAATAATTACTTTCAAACCTCTTTCTTTTGCTTTTTGTGCATACTCAACCATGCGTAAGGGTGTTCGGTGTGCCGATACAACAGTTACTTCATGTGCAATATCAAATTGTTTGAGAATATCGGATGCAGCTTGCATCACATGAAGATCGCTGTCACTGCCCATAATAATACCTACGAGTGGATTCATTTGGCAAAGAAACGGTAAAAATTCTTTTCTCGCAAAGTCGCAAAGATTTTATACAAAAGACCGCAAAAAATACAAGGACACTCTTTGCGTCTTTGCGAATACTTAATTGCTTTGCGTGAAAAAAAACTATTTAACCAAATCACCTTTCAACCGCATCAATTCAGTTTCTGCAAGTTTCGTATTGTACCTCGCGGCTATTAATCTGTTGTATGCATCTTCCAGACTTTTTTGAGCTTCCCTTAATTGAAGATAAGTGGCAGAACCCAGTTTATAAGTTTCAAGGATGATTGATACATTTTCTTTTGCTAAAAGAATATTAGATTCTTCAAGTGTCAATGCTTTTTTCTGGAGCTCATAATCTTTGAAAGCATTCAGCACACCAAGATTCAAAAGCGATTTTTGGTTGGTTAAAACAAGTTGTTGGTAACTGATGTTTAATGTAGCCTGCTTAATCAAGCGGTTATTGTTACGGTTATTTAGTATGGGAAGCTGTGCTGTAAATCCATAATTAAACCCTCTGTTCCGGTTAAAAATAGGAAGGGCCGGATTCAATGCAATATCATTATTCGTACGGCTGAAGTTATAAGCAGAATTAAAAGAGAGGGTTGGAAGTCGTTCAGCTTTTCTTTCCTTGAGTGTAAGATTCGCAATATCAATATTTTTTTTCAGTATCTGCAGCGATGGATTCGTCTTGTCAAGACTGTTTTGAATTTCGCCCAGCGAAAGTTTTGTGTTGATGGGGATTGAATCACTTACATCGTATTCAGATCCGGCAACTACATTCATATATTGATTCAATGATTCTTTTAATTGCTGAATTAAAGTTTCCTGTAGCAACTGGGCGGCTTTCTGTGCATTGAGATCTACTTTGCTTTGCAATACATCGGGTTTCGCACCTACACCAATATCCAGTTTTCGTTGAGAAAGATCTACTCTTGTCTGGCTGATACTCATCTGTTCTTCGATTGCTTTCAGTTGTTGTTTCTGGCGAACGATATTATAATAATTATTGACAACATCGGCAACTGTGTTTATTACCTGGTTTTTTATTCCTAACTCGCCAAGACGAATTAATTCTGTGGCTTTATCCCTTGTTACAAACATTTTCATTCCGTCAAACAAAGTCCAGTTAAGTGTTACTGATCCGGTATAACTATTCGTTTTTACATCGCCTTCTCTTTTTGTTCCATTGTTAAAATCCTGCCGCTGATTGTTAGCTGTCCAGTTAGCTCCGCTTGTTGCATTTAATCTTGGAAGAAAAACTGCATTGCGGTACGAATAATCTAATGCAGCAACAGCAGAATCATTTTTTGATAACAGGATATCGTAATTATTTTTTAATGCAGTAGCAATCGCATCTTCCAGTGTCAGTACTTTTTGCGCCTGTAATGAATAACAAAACAGGAGAGAAGCTGAGCAGAGAACAGAACGTACAAGAGTGCGACGCAACATAAGTTGAATAGAATTGTTTCGCTGGTTACATACTCCTTCGCTAAAGCTTCGGAGTACTGGTGAAAAATTAATCATGTGCTTCATTCATATCTGCAAGTGAAATTTCGGTATCAAAATTACTTGCTTTCTTTTTTGATGATAAATAAGAATATAACGCCGGAACTACATACAAGGTAAGTATCAGTGCAAATAACATACCGCCAACAATAACAATACCAAGTGGGATCCGGCTTTTACCTGCAGATCCAATTGCCATCGCAATGGGTAATGCACCCAGTGTAGTAGCAAGTGTTGTCATTAAAATTGGACGTAGCCTGGCAACTGCTGCATCAATTGCTGCCGGAATTTTCTTTTCACCTCTTCTTCTTTTCTGATTGGCAAACTCAACAATCAGGATTCCATTTTTGGTAAC
>JANOFP010000563.1:0-4877 GCA_031413675.1 Bacteroidota bacterium | reverse complement strand
CAAACTCGGATTTATATTTTTCAAGAGTTCTGCCACGGTATTGATTATTTACACCAATTAATAATGTAACAAAATCATATTTGGGCAAAAAAGTTTGCTCATTGATTGCAGTCTGCAATTCATCAGTTGTCCATCCGGTTTTTGCAATTATCTCCGGTGAGTCAAATTCATATCCATCTTTTTTCAACAATTTTATTGTTTGATTCGGAAAATTTCCCTGAGGTAAAACAGACTCACCAATTGTGTACGAATCTCCAAGGGTAAGTATCGAAAAAGTCAGGCTGCTCATGTTGTTCAATCTTTTTTTGGAATTTGAATTTGTAAAAATAAGAACTATCAATAAACCGGTTACAGCCAATTTTGTTTTTTTAATAATCTTCATTTTATCAAAAATACGATTTGAAAGTACTATCAGATTTAAAGTCTATTTTTAAATTCAATTTTCAAATAATAACAAAAAATGATATTGTATGGACAGGAAAAAATTTCTTACAGCTTCCGGTGTATTGGCTGCTACCAGCATTTTGCCAACCAATTCAGTAATAGCCCAAAACTATAATGAAAATGGTTTGGATAAACTAACCGATACTGATGGTAATTTTCAGCATCTTGCTTTGCCATATAATAAAAATTTTCTAGAGCCCCAAATGGATGAAGAAACGGTTTATCTACATCATACTTTTCATCATGGTGGTGCTGTAAAAGCTGCTAATAATGATTTACAAAAAATCCGGAAGGCCATGGATGAAAACAACCTGGAAACCGTTGATTACTGGACAAAAAAATTATCTTATCATTTTTCATCGCATGTGCTGCATACCATTTTCTGGACCAATCTTACCAATAAGAAAAATGATCCTTCAGGTGATTTGCTTAAAAAGATTGAAAAAGATTTTGGCAGTTATGAAAAACTGAAAATGTATTTAGCCAAAACTTCAAAAGATGTTGACGGTAACGGATGGGGTATTTTAGGTTATCAACCCTACAGCAATAAACTTACTGTACTACAATGTGACAATCATGAGAAGCTAACGCAATGGGGTGTTATTCCCATATTGGTAGTTGATGTATGGGAGCATGCTTATTATCTTAAATACAAAAACAAAAGGAATGATTTTGTAGATACAATGTTGCAGATTATAAATTGGGACAATGTTGCGGGAAGATTAAATACAGCTTTAAAATTGAAATAAGAGTTACAGAAAATCAATAATCGCTTTACTCACTTTAATATCCCGGTAAATTTTTCGATGTCCCAAACCATTGGTAACAATAAAACGGATATTTCGATAATTTTTTTCCTGAACTTTTTTTGCGTCATTCCAGGGCGTTAAATCATCATCTGCATCATGACACCATAAAACAGATGCCGTAATATTCTTTATAGCCCGGCTTACACTATACCATTCAGAAGGTTTGCCACGCATTTCAAAAATATAATTATCAAATTCTTTTCTTACCCCATCATCTAATTTCATAAATGAGAAAAAGAAATCAATAGCTGATTTTGATTCGGTGGCTGGTGCAATTAATACAACTTTGTATTGATTGTTATGATTAATTTCTTCCAAAGCCAATGTAACTGCAAGACCGCCGAATGAATGTGCAATGAAAGATTCTATTTTCCCATATTGCTTTTCAATTTCAAGAATCATATCTTTATAAAGAACAGCATTTATTGTTTTACCTGTGCTTTTACCATGTGCAGGTGCATCAAATGCAATTACTTCATAACCTTTCTTGATTAAAGGCACAACATAGCGGTCAAATTTTGCAACAGTCGAATTAAAGCCATGCGCAATTAAAATTTTTCTGCCACCATCTTTATTCCAACGGTAACCTTTCGCCGTTTCTCCTTCTATTTTCAATTCTAATTTCTCTGCCTGGTTAAAAACTTTAGGTAATATTTGTTTATGTCTTAATTGTGGAGTTGAAAAAAGTTCAAATGCAATTTCAGCCGTCTTTCTTTTCGAAACAGAAGAAAGCAGTTTGAATTTGGTTCTGTAATATCCGATTGCTAATTTTTGTGCCAGGCTCATGGTTTAGTTTGATTGAAAAAATATTTGCAAATTTAGTGATAAATAAAAGTGAACTTTGTTTTAAAGTTGATAATATGGATATAGTAATTATTGGTTCGGGAAATGTGGCAACAGTATTAGGCAGAAAGTTCAAAGCGGCGGGTCATACGATTGTTCAGGTAATAAGCCGCAATGCAAAACGGGCAACAGAACTTGCTTATGAGTGGGATACTGAAAGTAGCAATTATTTTAGCGTGGCAAATAAAAACGCAGATGTTTATATTATTGCTGTAAGTGATGATGCCATTGAAAATGTAATTGGAGATTTAAAATTGCCGGGTAAAGTGGTGGCACATACAGCAGCATCGGTATCAAAAGATATTTTGAAAAATGTTTCCAGTCATTATGGTGTTTTTTATCCGTTGCAATCTTTACGGAAAGAAATGAATTATCTGCCCAATGTTCCTTTATTTGTTGAAGGAAATGATGAAAAAGCAAACACTCTTTTGACAAAACTGGCAGAATCAATTTCTCCAGAGCATGTAGTAAAAGCAACAGGAGGGGAGCGGGAAAAAATTCATGTGGCAGCAGTTGTAGTAAATAATTTTACCAATCACCTTTATGAATTGGCAGAAGATTATTGCAAAAAAGAAGGATTGAATTTTAAAGAATTAATTCCGTTAATTGAAGAAACAGTGAATCGTCTTAAAACAAATTCGCCAAATGAAACTCAAACGGGCCCGGCAGCACGGGAAGATAATGAAACAATAAAAAAGCATTTAGTCTTGCTTGAAAATCATCCGCAGCTTAAAAAAATATACGAAACATTAACAGAAAGTATTCGCACCTGAGTTTGCTGTTTTTCTTTCAATAAAAGTTTGTAATCCCATTTTCGTAATTAGTTTCCGTTTAATCATTGTTGATGAATAGTTCTTCCAGCGTATAAATAATATCTACAAAAGGAATTTTAATCGAACTGAAAAGAGGAATGAATGAGATAAACAAAATAAAGTGTTTCCAAACTTTCAATAAATACTGAAAATTGTGTAAGTTTGTGTTGTAAAACAAATAAAATGAAAATTGTTATAGTTGGGGGCGGCTTTGGTGGATTAAAACTTGCCCGCAAACTCAATAATAAATCCGGATTCAATGTACTGCTAATTGATCGTTTTAATTTTCATCAGTTTCAGCCATTATTTTACCAGGTAGCAACAGCCGGATTGGATGCCAGCAATATTTCCTTTCCGCTCAGGAAAGTATTTCATAAAAGTAAAAATGTACGAATACGAATAGCTGATGTAAAAGAAATCATTACAACTTCAAATAAAATTATTACTGACACCGGCGAAATCAATTATGATGTATTAGTATTAGCAACTGGTGCTGACACCAATTTTTTCGGAAATAAAAACATGCAAGAGCATGCATTTCCAATGAAATCTACAGTAGAAGCACTACAATTACGGTATAAGCTGATTGAGAATTTTGAAAAAGCAGTTATTACAAATAATGAAGATGATTTAAAACGGCTCATGAATCTGGTTGTAGTTGGTGGGGGACCAACAGGAGTGGAGTTGGCTGGTGCATTGGCAGAAATGAAAAAATATGTATTGCCAAAAGATTACCCGGAATTGGATTTTTCCAAAATGAATATTTATTTATTGGAAGGAACGGCAAGAACATTGGGAACGATGAGTGAAAAATCTTCTATTGATTCAAAAAAATATTTGGAAAATCTGGGAGTGAATGTATTTACCGGAACCATGGTAAATGAGTATGATGGTAAAAACGTTTTATTGAATACGGGATCCATTATACCATCGGCAACTGTTATCTGGGCTGCTGGTATAAAAGGAAATATACCGGATGGCATTGAAAAAACATTAATAGCAAGGGGCAACCGGATTATTACAGATAAATTTTGCAAAGTAACTGGTACTAATAACATCTATGCTATAGGCGACCTGGGTTATATGGAAACAGATAATTATCCAACAGGTCATCCACAGGTGGCGCCGGTAGCTATACAACAAGGAAAATTAGTTTCCGAAAATCTGATGCGGAAAGTAAAGAATAAAGTATTGCAGGAATTTATTTACAAAGACAAAGGAGCAATGGCAACAGTGGGACGTAATCTTGCCGTGGTAGATATGCCAAAGCCCAAATTGCATTTCAAAGGATTTATAGCCTGGATGATTTGGATGGCTTTGCATCTAATGCTTATACTCGGTGTTAAAAACAGGTTCTTTGTTTTTTGCAACTGGCTATATAATTATATAACGTATGATCAAAGCCTGCGGTTGATATTCAAAGTGAAAAAAGAAAGGGATTAAATTTATTTTTTAAAAATTTTCCTGGCCCTTGAATTAAATGCTGCCTTTCTATTTTGATTGCTGCCAATCCAGTTTACAATCCTTGTGCAGTTGGCTTTTGAATCTGCTTTTGTTATTGTATCACGGAGATTCATTATGCAATGCTATTAAATTAAATTTAATTAAATGGCTCATAATTTATATTATGTTAAATATGTATGTAAAAAAAAGCGAATATGAATAGCTCCCGTCTTCTGGCATCTATTAATTCTGAATATTCTTCTTTGTATTTCATTTCCCAGGGGACTCCAGTTCTGGTAAATTTTTCTTTGCCTCTATTATGTTCGGAAAGACGCCTGTCAATATCAGTTGTAGAACCAATATAATACTTGTTCAGCTTTGTACTAAATAAAATGTATAGGTAACCCTTCATACAAAGTGTAAAGCCCCGCATTTGCAGAGCTTTACTTTTGTGATCCGGATTGGATTCAAACCAATGACCCCAAACTTAGAAGGTTTGTGCTCTATTCAGCTGAGCTACCGGACC
>JANOFP010000562.1:0-2632 GCA_031413675.1 Bacteroidota bacterium | reverse complement strand
GCTGCGATCATTGTCATTCTCCCAAAAAAATGGGACCAATGGGACCTGAACCTGATCCGGCATTGGGATTTTCAGGATTTCAAAGTGGCGCCCCTATACCAGACATAAACAGAAAAGAAATACAGGATAAAGGACTTATTGTTACAAATGATTTGACTGTTTGGGTTGGACCATGGGGTGTATCCTATGCAGCAAACCTTAGTCCCGATTCAACTGGAATTGGCTCATGGAAAGAAGAGCAATTTATTACAGCACTCCGGGAAGGAGTAGCAAAAGGAATTAAAGGTTCAAGACCATTGCTTCCTCCTATGCCGTGGCAATCAATTGGAAAAATGTCTGATGATGAACTGAAAGCAATGTTTGCCTTTTTAAAATCCACAATACCAATTAAAAACATTGTGCCACAGCCAGAACCGCCGGTTGCTAAGTAAATATATTTCTGATTAATGAAACAAATCCTCCATTTCGATGGGGGATTTGTTTATTCTGTAAATAAATCGGTAAACAATTTTGCACCAGGCACAACAGAATATTTACTTAAATCAGTTATACCTTCTTTGGCAAGCACTTCTTCATCCAAAAAAGTATTGCCGGTACATTCAGTTGATGGTTTGCTTAAAATAAAATATACTGCGTCGGCAATAATATCTACTGTGCGACTCATATTTGCTAAGGCTATGCCGCCTAATAAATTCCTTACAGCAGCTGTATCAATCGTTGTTTTGGGCCATAAAGCATTGGATGCAATATTGTATTTTTTTAATTCGGCTGCCCAGCCAAGTGCCATCATACTCATATTATATTTTGAAAGTGTGTAAGCAAGATGATTGGCAAACCATTTTGGGTTCATGTTTATAGGTGGCGATAATGTAAGTATATGTGGGTTAGCTGATTTTTTTAAATGTTCAATACAATACTTAGTTACAAAAAAGGTTCCCCGCACATTTATATCATGTATAAGATCAAATCTTTTGGGTTCAATTTGTTCTGTATTTGTAAGATTAATTGCCGAAGCATTATTAATAAGAATATCAATACCTCCAAAAACTTCAACTGCCTTATTAATTGCAAGCTGCACATTTTCTTCATTCCGGATATCACATTGCACCGGCAAAGCCTTGCCACCGGCCTCTTCCATTTCTTTAGCAGCAGAAAAAATAGTACCGCCAAGTTTTGGGTTTTCTTCCACACTCTTCGCAGCTATTACAATGTTAGCACCTTCTTTTGCCAATTTAAGTCCGATGGCTTTACCAATACCACGGGTAGCACCAGTGATAAAGACTGTTTTGTTTTTGAATGACATAATTAAGTTGTGTTTAGTACTCCGGCAAAACCGGTTTGGTTTCAATAATTAATTCTATTTCCTGTGTCAGTTCATTTGAAAGTTTTGGATAAATATCCAATGCTTTTAAATTTTCTACTAAATGCTCTTTTTTTGTTGCACCCAATATTGCTGTAGTTACGTTTTCATTTTTTATACACCATGCCAATGCTAATATAGTTAATGATGTTTCTAATTTGTCAGCAACGGTTTTTAACTTTTTAACTTTATTAATTTTTTCTTCACTCAGGGTCTTATCTTTTAGCCAATCAAATCCTGGAATAGCAAGTCTTGAACCCTCGGGTATGCCATCATTATATTTTCCGGTAAGCAATCCGCTTGCAAGTGGACTCCAGATTGTTGTTCCCAAACCAACGGTTTTAAATAATTGCAGAAACTCATTTTCCATTTTATTGCGATGAAATAAATTGTATTCGGGTTGTTCCATTGCAGGGCCAATCAAATGATTCTTTGCTGCAATCATATGTGCTTCCATAATTTCCAGTGCACTCCATTCACTTGTGCCCCAGTATAAAATTTTTCCTTGCTGTATTAAATGATTCATTGTCCATACTACTTCTTCAATTGGTACATTTTTATCGGGGCGATGGCAAAAATATAAATCAAGATAATCCAATTGCAAACGCTGTAGTGCCTCGTTGCAAGCTTCTATTAAATGTTTGCGGCTAAGGCCTGATTGGTTGGGTTTATTTTCTTTTCCACGCCAGCCCCAAAATGCTTTTGATGAAACAACATACGATGTACGATCCCAGGGTTTCTTTTTTAAAATACGCCCCATCATTTTTTCACTTTCACCCAAAGCATATACTTCTGCATTGTCAAAAAAATTAATGCCGTTGTCATATGCATAGCTCATCAGTTCTTCCGCAGAAGCATCCTTTATTTGTTTATGAAAACTTACCCAACTGCCATATGAGAGTAAACTTAATTGCAATCCGGTTTTTCCCATTCGTCTGTATTCCATCTTTTCTTTCTTTAAAATTTTATGCATGTCATCCGAAGCTACTTACTTCGTTAAAACTTTGTAAGCTAAATTAGCGTAGGATGGTTTAAGGTTTGAAGTTAAGGAAGCTTATTCAGAAAAATAAAAGTCATTAAATAAGGAATGAATTGGATTTGTATAAAAAAGGAAAGGACTAATCAGGGAATCCACTATCCGTAACCTTAATTGTTCCGGTAGGATATTTGAATGTGCGTCGTTTCAGATCTTGTGTGGCTTCAAAGCCCTTGCCACCGTATATCAATTTATCTTTCCCGTGATACTCGGCATATTTATCAGTGTAAAAAAGT
>JANOFP010000561.1:0-2178 GCA_031413675.1 Bacteroidota bacterium | reverse complement strand
TTGATGAATGGCTTTTCAGCCCAACTGTTGTTGCAATAACAATGCTGGCGGGTGGTTTTGTTTTATTAGTTATTGATAACTATTTTAAAAAACAATCGGTTGAATCGGAAGACCAGTTGAGTTTTTTAAACTCATTCATTATCGGTTGCTGGCAGGTGCTTTCGATGGTTCCCGGTGTTAGCCGTAGTGCAGCATCTATCATTGGTGGTATGCAGCAAAAATTGACCAGAAACCTCGCAGCAGAATTTTCCTTCTTTCTGGCTGTGCCAACGATGTTTGCAGCAACTGCCTATTCATTATTTATAAAAGACTGGACACATAACGGTATTACACAAAAGGGGATTAAGATTATTACCGAAACATCGCAGAACACTACTTCATTTATCGTTGGAAATTTAGTTGCCTTTGTAGTTGCATTACTGGCTATTCGCTTCTTCATTAACTTTCTTAAAGTCTACGGCTTTAAAATTTTCGGTGTATACCGCATTATTGCCGGTATCATTTTACTGGTATTGATATTTACCGGCGTCATCAACGGGTAATACAAAATAAATACTCAATGTTCAATTTTCAATTGGGTTCACTAATTGTTTATTGTTTTTTTAAAATGAATATTGATCGTTGAGCATTGAACATTGGTCATTTCTTTCTTTTTCCAAATTTTTCCCTACTTTCCCCTTCTTAAAAATACTTCATGCAAACTGCTTCCAAAAAAGTTGTAAACGGCTGGGCAATGTACGACTGGGCTAACAGCGTTTACAATCTTGTTATTACTTCCACTATTTTTCCAGCTTACTTTGAAACCATTTCAAAAGACAGGGTGGATGAAAGCGGCACGGCCTATGTTAGTTTATTCGGTCGTGAGTTTGTAAATACATCCTTATATAATTATGCGCTGGCAGTTGCTTTCTTGGTTGTTGCTATTATTTCGCCCTTGCTCTCTTCAATTGCCGATTATAAAGGCAATAAAAAAAGTTTTATGAATTTTTTTCTTACCATGGGCAGTATTGCCTGTGTAACAATGTTCTTTTTTACCCGGGAAAAATTAGGATTGGGCATCCTCTGTATGATTATTGCATGTATTGGTTTTTGGGCAAGCCTGGTTTATTATAATTCTTTTTTGCCTGAAATAGCAGCACCGGAAGACAGAGACAGAATAAGTGCAAAAGGTTTTGCCTATGGATATACGGGTAGTGTAATTCTTCAAATCATTTGTTTTGTTTTTGCCATGAAGCCTGAATTGTTTGGCATTGACAAAGAAGGCACATTGCAATACAGAATTTGCTTTTTATTAGTAGGTGTTTGGTGGTGGGGATTTGGACAATTTTCATTGAGGCGGTTACCAAAATCCGTACCAGCAGGTGAGGGCAACCAGGATAATTTTCTTACTAATGGTTACCGTGAATTAAAAAAAGTATGGAACCAGCTTACTCATCATCCTTTACTAAAAAGATATTTGGTTGCATTTTTCTTTTTTAATATGGGTGTACAAACAGTGATGCTATCAGCAACCCTTTATGGAAAAGGCGAATTGGCTATTCCAACTACCAATCTTATCATTTCTATTTTAATTATTCAAATAATTGCAATACCGGGTGCTTATGCTGTTTCAAAATTATCGGGTGTCATTGGCAATCTTAAATCATTAATGCTTTGTGTGTTTCTCTGGATATTAATTTGTATTGCTGCGTATTTTATACCAAGGGAAGGGATAATTCAATTTTATTTTCTGGCTGTAATTGTTGGTTTTGTTATGGGAGGTATTCAATCGCTGAGCCGCAGTACCTACGCCAAGCTGATGCCAGAAACAAAAGACACAGCTTCCTTTTTTAGTTTTTATGATGTGTCAGAAAAAATCGCAATTGTTATCGGCATGTTTAGTTTTGGTTTTATTACTGAGCTTACAGGTTCTCAAAGAACATCAGTGCTTGCATTAATGATATTTTTTATAATAGGTCTCGGATTATTAATATGGACACGCAAGGCTGAGCAGGCAAAAACTATTTCCTGATGAAACTTTATTCAATCAATACCGGCTATTTCAAACTCGATGGCGGCGCTATGTTTGGTGTGGTTCCAAAATCCATCTGGAATAAAATCAATCCTGCGGATGAAAATAATTTATGCAGTTGGGCATTGCGTTGTATACTTATTGAGGATGGCAACCAGTTGATTTTA
>JANOFP010000560.1:0-1891 GCA_031413675.1 Bacteroidota bacterium | reverse complement strand
TTTTAAAAAAATAATATGGAATTTTTAAAAGCATTAAATATAAAAAACGTTAATGAAGGTGTGAGTACCGGCACTTCCTGGTTAAAATCATCTGGTGAAACAATCAACTCCTTCTCCCCTGTTGATGGAAAATTAATAGGTAGTGTAATTGCTGCTGATAAAAATTCATACGAAGCAGTTATTATTAAAGCCGAAGCAGCATTTAAAGAATGGCGTTTATGGCCTGCACCTAAACGTGGCGAAATAGTACGTCAAATCGGTGAAGCATTAAGAGCAAATAAAGATTCTCTTGGCAAATTAGTTTCCTATGAAATGGGAAAAAGTTTGCAGGAAGGATACGGTGAAGTACAGGAAATGATTGACATCTGCGATTTTGCAGTTGGCTTGTCAAGACAGTTACATGGATTAACCATGCATAGCGAAAGACCGGGACATCGGATGTATGAACAGTGGCATCCTTTAGGTATCGTAGGAATTATTTCTGCATTTAATTTCCCGGTAGCTGTATGGAGTTGGAATAGCATGCTTGCATTTATTTGCGGCGATGTATGTATCTGGAAACCTTCCGAAAAAACACCGCTTTGTGGTGTTGCTTGTCAAAATATAATTTCAGATATTTTAAAAAAGAATAATGTACCCGAGGGGGTTAGTAATATTATTATTGGTGGTCGTGATGTAGGTGAATGGATGAGTAATGATACAAGAATTCCATTGGTATCGGCTACAGGTTCTACAAGAATGGGGAAAGCAGTTGGTGCAGCACTCGGCGCAAGATTAGGAAGAGCATTACTTGAACTTGGGGGGAATAATGCAATTATTATTTCAAAAGATGCGGATCTTAATATTGCTATCACCGGAGCTGTATTTGGTGCTGTTGGCACAGCAGGGCAACGTTGTACAAGTACAAGGCGGTTGATCATTCATGAATCAATTTATGATTCAATGAAAGAAAAATTAATAACTGCATATAAACAACTTTCAATTGGCAATCCCTTGGATGAAAAAAACCATGTAGGCCCATTGATTGATAAAAATGCAGTCAGTATGTACGAATCAGCTATAAAACAATGTAAAGCAGAAGGCGGAAATTTTATTGTGGAAGGCGGTGTGTTATCAGGTAGTGAATATGAAAGCGGTTGTTATGTAAAACCTTGCATAGCTGAAGCAAAACCCGGTTTTAAAATTGTTCATCATGAAACTTTTGCACCTATTTTATATTTACTGAAATATAAAACAATTGATGAAGCGATTGCAATTCAGAATGAAGTACCACAGGGTTTATCTTCCTCCATTATGACATTAAATTTGCGTGAAGCAGAAAAATTTCTTTCGGTTGCTGGTAGCGATTGTGGAATAGCTAATGTAAATATTGGCACAAGTGGTGCAGAAATTGGTGGAGCATTTGGTGGAGAAAAAGAAACCGGTGGTGGCAGAGAAAGTGGAAGTGACGCCTGGAAGAATTATATGCGCAGACAAACAAATACCATTAATTATTCAGATACCCTCCCACTGGCTCAGGGAATTAAGTTTGACTTTTGATTCGTATGCTATACTTTAAAAGTATGTCATACGTTATCTGGAAGGCCATTTCATTGTCTGATTTTGGCTAGAAATACATCTTGATAAAGTATCCCATACCCAGTAAGGATGGCATACTTTGAATTACCAGAAATAAATGCAATTTTTGCAGTTGAAACAATATCTGAAAAACTCAAATCAAACCCATGAGAAGACTATTTCTCTGCCTCAGTTCTATTTTTATACTTACAGCCTTTACTTATGCTCAGTTACGAGTTGCTATTGCAGGCGGACCCAATTTTGCAAAAGTGAACGAAACGAATAATCTCAGCAGATGGGATTCAATTCAAAATAATTTTTCTTCAAGAACAGC
>JANOFP010000559.1:0-3393 GCA_031413675.1 Bacteroidota bacterium | reverse complement strand
GAGTCTTCCGGAAACCCTCCTTTGGAGGGCAGGGAGGCTATTGTTATTTGTTCACTCGGAGATGCAAGTATTACCGAAGGAGAAGTAAGCGAGGCATTTCAATTTGCCGTATTAAAACAGTTACCCATAATTTATTTAATTCAGGATAATAAATGGGGCATCAGTGTATCTGCCGAAGAATCGAGAGCAATGAATGCTTATCAATTTGCAAAAGGATTTAAAGGAATGAATCGGATACAGGTTGATGGCAGTGATTTTAAAGCCTCATATAATGTAATGAAAGAGGTATGTGATTTTGTTCGTAGTGAAAGAAAACCTTATCTCGTTCATGCAAAAGTTCCCTTACTGGGTCATCATACAAGTGGTGTACGAAAAGAATTTTATAGAAGTACTGAGGATTGGGCAAAACATCTTGAAGACGACCCTACTCCAAAACTTAGAAATAAATTATTGAGTCGCGGAATCAGCGAAGAAGAAATTTTACTTATCGAAAATGAAGCAGCGGAGATTGTAAAAAATGATTTTGAAAAAGCAGAAGCTGCCCCAGAACCAGAACCTGATTCAATAAATGAATTTGTATTTGCCCCAACAGCAATAACAGAAGAAAAAGGGGAACGTTCGCCATTGAATGCGGAAAAAATTTTCATGGTGGATGCTGCATTATTTGCCATCAGGGAAATTATGGAAGATCATCCTGAAGCAGTATTGTACGGACAGGATATTGGCAAAAGATTGGGTGGTGTTTTTCGGGAGGCTGCAACATTAGCTGATCAGTTTGGAGAGAGTAGGGTTTTTAATACCGCTATTCAGGAAGCATATATTGTAGGCTCCACAATTGGTATGAGTGCAGTTGGATTGAAACCAATTGTTGAAGTTCAGTTTGCAGATTATATTTATCCAGCCTTAAATCAATTAGCATCAGAGGTTTCCAAATCTTGTTACCTCAGTTGTGGAAAGTTTCCGGTATCAATGATACTTCGTGTGCCGATAGGAGCTTATGGCGGTGGCGGTCCATATCATAGCGGATCTGTTGAAACAACTTTATTATCAATCAAGGGAATAAAAATTGCATATCCTTCCAATGCTGCTGATATGAAAGGCCTGATGAAAGCAGCGTACTACGATCCGAATCCGGTAATTATGCTTGAGCATAAAGGACTTTACTGGAGTAAGGTGCCGGGCACAGAAGAAGCAAAAACAAAAGAGCCTTCAAGAGATTATATTTTACCATTCGGAAAAGCAAATACGGTATTACATGCCGATAAAAATAAAATATTAAATGGAGAAACATGTGCTGTAATAACTTATGGGATGGGTGTCTATTGGTCAAAAGCTGCTGCAAAATTTTTTCCGGGCCAGGTAGAAATTATTGATCTGCGAACTTTATTTCCACTAGATGAAGAAATGGTTTTTAATAAAGTAAAAGAGCATGGAAAGTGTTTGATTGTAACAGAAGAGCAACAGAACAATTCTTTTGCTGAGGCATTGGCAGGAAGAATTTCCAAAAATTGTTTTAAATGGTTAGATGCCCCGGTAGAAGTTATCGGCTCATTAAATTTACCCGCCGTTCCGATGAATATATTCTTGGAAAAATCGATGCTGCCTGATGCAGAAAAGGTTACGCAGAGAATCAAAAATCTACTGTCAAATTAACGCCTCAACCTTATCTTTGCTGCCCCGCTTATGAAAGCGGAAAACAAAATGCCGGGGTAGCTCAGCTGGTCCTGACGAAACGAAGTTTGTCAGGATGCTGACCGAAGCGTCAGCATTAGAGCATCGGATTCATATCCGCCGCTGGCGGACGACAGTTTAAGTTTGCTCTTTTAAAAAAATATTTAAATGCCGGGGTAGCTCAGCTGGTTAGAGCATCGGATTCATAACCCGAAGGTCGGCAGTTCAAGTCTGCTCTCCGGTACTAATTCAAACCCACAATTGTGGGTTTTTCTTTTATGTATACTTGCTATGCCTTATACTCAAAAAAGTTCAACAAGCATTACTACGGTTATACTTCTAAATTACAGAATAGATTTTTATCGCATAACGAATTAGGAAAAGACTGGACGTCAAAGTACCGGCCCTGGATAGTGATTCATACAAAAGAATTTACAACAAAACAAGAAGCAATGCAATACGAAAAGTGGATGAAGTCTGGAGAAGGAAGATCTTTTATTAAAGCACTGCCACATTAGCGATTCGGATTCATATCCGCCGCTGGCGGACGGCAGTTTCCGCCAGTGGCGGACTCTCCGGTACTAATTCAGACCCACAATTGTGGGTTTTTTTTATATTTATATATGTCAAACATCCGCTTAGCCTCAATCAACGATGCAGAAGCCATTCTTGCCATCTACGCTCCCTATATTTCTAATACATCCTTCACGTTTGAAACAGAAATTCCTTCAATTAAAAATTTTCAAAAAAGAATTTCTGATTATCAGATTCAATTTCCATGGTTAGTTTGTGAAATAAATGGAGTTATTGCAGGTTATGCTTATGGTAGTAAGTATCGTGAACGAACAGCTTATCAATGGTGCGTAGAAAGTTCAATTTATGTACATGATGATTTTCAAAATCAAAATATTGGTAAAGCATTATATACTGCACTAATAGAAATAGTAAGACGACAAGGGTTTCGCAATCTATATGCTGTAATAAATTTACCTAACGATAAAAGTGTACGATTTCATGAAAGTTGTGGCTTTACTTATTTTGCTACCTATTATAATGTAGGTTTTAAACTAGGTCAATGGAAAAATGTAGGGTGGTGGCAGTTGATCTTAAATGAATTTGGAATGGAACCTGAACCGCCAATAAAGTTTTCTGAGTTAAGTACGGATTTTCTTGCTGATTGTTTTACAAAATCTTCTTTGCTGTTAAAGAAATAGGTTTGCAGTTTACAAAATAAATTTTTATGAAAAAATATATTTTAATTTTTCTTTTGCTACAAAGCATTTCTGCAATCATATTTTCTCAAAAAAAGATTTTAGTTTTTCAAACGGATTTTGGTTTGAAAGATGGTGCTGTTTCTGCAATGAAAGGAGTTGCAATGAGTGTAGCATCCGATTTAAAGATTTTTGATCTGACGCATGAAATACCTGCATACAATATTTGGGAAGCTGCTTATAGGCTTGTGCAAACTGTACAATACTGGCCGGCAGGAACTGTTTTTGTTTCTGTTGTGGATCCGGGTGTGGGTTCCGAAAGAAAATCTGTTGTATTAAAAACTAAAAGCGGTCATTATTTTGTTGGTCCCGATAACGGTCAGTTTACTTTGATAGCACAGAGTCTTGGCATTGCTGAAATTCATGAGATAGATGAAGCAGTGAACCGGAGAAAAAACTCGAGTACATCTTATACTTTTCACGGGAGAGATGTATATGCATATACAGGGGC
>JANOFP010000558.1:0-6663 GCA_031413675.1 Bacteroidota bacterium | reverse complement strand
GGCCTCACGGTGGAGCCCGGACAACAATCAATTTCTACCGTACACTTTTATTACTGCATCAGTACGGTTGCAAACATGGAGTTTCCCGTATGTCTTATGAATATGCTGTTTTACTGTGTTGATGCTGATATGGAGTCTATCGGAAATTTCTTTATATAAAAAACCTTTTGATAAAAGCTCCAGCACTTCTTTTTCTTTTGGTGTCAGCAAATTGCTTTCTTCATTCATCTGATTTCGTTGCTGAAATGATTTGATCACTTTACGGGCTATCTGGTTACTCATCGGGCTGCCGCCATCATGCAACTCCTGGAGAGCATCTATGATTTTTTCTTTCGGGGTCTTTTTAAGAAGGTAACCGCTGGCGCCGGCTTCCAGTGCCTCAAACACTTTATCGTCATCTTCAAAAATGGTGTACATCATGAATTGTGTATCGGGACAATCCTGTTTTATTTTCCGGATGCATTCAATACCCGACATACCCGGAAGATTAATATCCATGATGACAACCTGAGGTTGTTTTTGTGGAATATTTATTTGCGCTGCTTCTGCATTAGTATCTGCTGAAAGCAGTAGAAAATTATCAGAGCCCCTGATCAGGGACTCTAAACTCTCTCGTACTTCTGCTAAATCTTCCACGATGCTTACCGTAATTGCATTCATGAGTTAAATGTAGTAATGTGTGATTTGTATTTTAATAACACTTTTGTTATACCAGCATTTCGAAGTGAATTACTGTTCCCGAATTATTAGTTATTGAAAATTTGCCTTTTAATACTTTTGATCTTTGCTCCATATTTAATAAGCCGTTACCATTTTGCTCACTATTTTTTTCATAACCGCTACCATCATCGGCAATAATCAGCGATAACTTTTCATCTGCCTGAAAATTAATTGTCACTTTTTTTGCGCCGGCATGTTTTACTATATTATGCAAACTCTCTTTTAAAATCAGGAAGACATTTCTCCGTACTTGCCCACCAATGATCTTCAGGGGAATATTTTCCGGAAGAGTAAACTCACAGATCAATCCGTTCTCGGTACAATAATCAACAGCATACGATCTGAGGTAAAATACCAGGTCTTCCAGCGAATTGTTTTTTTCATTCATGGCCCAGATGATTTCAGCCATATTCTCCACCAATTCAATAGAAGATGTTTTAAGTTTTATAATGTCGAGCTGCAGAGCTGCGTCATTCGTTTTTTCTGAAATATTTTCGGCTATGAACTTGATTCTTGTAAGGCCTGCCCCAAGATCATCGTGCATATCAGATGCTATTCTTGTTCTTTCTTTTTCCAGTTCCATTTCTCCTTTTAATTCATCCTCAGCTTTTAATGCTTTTAATGATTGCAGGTGGAGTTTTTGTTTTTGACGAAAATTGCGTACTAGCAAAAACCCAATAGACAATAATGCGATAATGCCAATCAGAGAAGTCCATAGAAGTGTTTTCCTGTTTTGGAGTTTATTATTCTTTGCTTTTAATTTTTTACCTACTTCGCCCAGTAGCCAGGTATTCTGAACCAAGGTGGTTTTTAATGTATCAATCAACACTTCATATTCCTGTTTGAAATTAAAAGTAGTGGATACATTTTGCAGGGTTACTGTATCACCGGCATCCGGTATTTGCTCCAAAGTATATTCCGGTACTGTACACAGGGCATCCCATCCTCCAAAAAATTCTAACACTTTCGGATTTTCTATAAGATGACGCATTTTATCTTTTACCAAATAAACCTTTTTTCCATCATTTGGCTGTCTCAGAATAGTACCCTCACGGGGTATATCTGATATTTTTGAAAGCATTCCGTCCGGGATCTTTCTGATGCTGCGGTAGTTGCTGTAATTACTCAATACATAAAAATCGGCGATAGGAAATTTGGCACCTCCAAAGATTACATAAATGTCTCCACCGGTTATTTCACTAAGCGTAGTCTGGTCAGGAAAATCAAGACTGGTTTCATTTGTTTTTGCTTGTGAAAGAATGGACACTATTTCTTTTTCACCAGTATTATCGTTTTTTAAGGCAGGTAATACATTTTGGAGTGATTGGTTTTGCTGTTGCAGATTATTAAGGGTTGAAATAATATTTTTATATAACCCGATAATTTTTTTCCTATCCATATTTGTTTTAAGTAACGAAGCAGCAATAAGATAACATTCCGCGGCTTGGGCGTATTCGCCTGATAATTGAAACAGGATTCCCTTTTTTATATAAGTAAGTCCCAGGTCAGTGATTAGGTTATTATCCCGGGCAATAGAAATAGCCTTGTCGTAATATTCAAAGGCTTTTTGATTTTGACTTAGTGCTATTTGGAGGGCTGCATTGTAATTGTGATAGATTACTATCCCTGTGAAATATTTTCTGTTCTCGCTTTCTTTCTTTGCTTTTTCAAAAAACCAGGTGGCGCTGTCAGGATTACTGTAGATATATTGCCAGCCTTTATTATAAATGTTGTCAATAAAAACGGTATCGGTAACCTGCGAATGAAGGTACTGTGAAAATAAAAAGGTAAACAGCAGTAATATTTTTTTTACTGGTTTGTACTTAAAAGAAAAAGTATGCAAATGTTGCATACTTTAAAAGTAAACTTAAATTTCTGTTACAAGAATATTATCACATTGTTGTGTTCACAGTAACGTTGTTTTTCATAATTTCTCTTACAACATCTGCAATTGCCGGGGCATCATACCCACATTCTTGATGCAATTCTTTGGGTGTGCCATGCTCTACCAGTCTGTCAGGAATACCCAACATTTTTATTTCAGCTTTATAATTATGTTCATTCATAAACTCTAAAACTGCAGAACCAAACCCACCTACTATTGTTCCATCTTCAACGGTAATTATTTTATCAAATTTTGAAAATACTTCATGCAGCATTTCTTCATCCAATGGTTTTACAAAACGCATATCGTAATGTGCAGGGGTAATGCCATCATTTTTTAAATCACGAATTGCTGCCGCTGCAAAATTTCCGGGATGTCCCAGTGAAAGTATTGCAATATCATTTCCATCTCTCAATTTTCTTCCTTTACCAATTCCTATTTCCTTCATTTCCGTTTTCCATTCTGTCAACACACCTTCACCTCTTGGATACCGGATCACAAATGGATTTTTTGCTGAATCTAATTGTGCTGTAAACATCAGGTTGCGAAGTTCGCTTTCATTCATCGGTGCACTGATGATCATATTCGGAATGCAACGGAAATACGGAATATCATAACAGCCATGATGTGTAGGTCCATCATCGCCAACTAATCCGGCGCGGTCCAAACAAAATATTACCGGTAAATTTTGAATAGCAACATCATGCACTACCTGGTCATATGCCCTTTGCATGAAGGAAGAATAGATATTGCAAAAAACTTTCATTCCCTGCGTTGCCATACCTGCACTCACTGTTACAGCATGTTGCTCGGCAATACCCACATCAAATGCCC
Source organism: Bacteroidota bacterium (assembly GCA_031413675.1). Lineage (GTDB taxonomy): Bacteria > Bacteroidota > Bacteroidia > Chitinophagales > Chitinophagaceae > VBAR01. The sequence goes on along the minus strand of JANOFP010000558.1, from coordinate 3,224 downwards.
GGTCAGGCATTTTTTCCATCATGTATTTTAATGAGGAGCCTGAAGGCATGGCTGGTGTTACTCCAAAAATTTTATCATTTTTTTCTGCCAGTTCTATCATGGTATAACCAAAAACATCCTGATACTTTGGCGGCTGTGGTAAATCAAATTTCTTTTTCTGTATTTCTCCGGTTATTTTATCAAACAAACCTGGTGCATGCCATTTAGTTTGATCTTTTTCTGCCAGGTCATATCCTTTTCCTTTTGTAGTAATGATATGCAGAATTTTCGGTCCGGGTATTTCTCTTAAATCTTTTAATGTATCAACAAGCTTTGTAATGTTATGTCCATCTATTGGGCCGAAGTACCGAAGATTTAATGCCTCAAATAAATTACTCCGTTTACTCATCATCCCTTTCAACCCTGCTTCCATTTTACTTGCCATATCACGGGTAAATGTTTTGCCTACCGGCAATTTTCCCATCAGGTTCCAAACTTCATCTCGAAATTTATTATACGTAGGAGATGTGGTAATGTCAGTAAGATATTCTTTCAGTGCACCTACATTCGGGTCAATGCTCATGCAGTTATCATTTAAAATAATCAGCATATCTGCGTCGGCAACACCGGCATGATTCATTGCTTCAAATGCAAGTCCTGCAGTCATAGCCCCATCGCCAATTACGGCTGCTACTTTCCTGTCTTTTTCGCCTTTATATTTTGCAGCCATTGCCATTCCCAAGGCTGCGGAAATAGAAGTGGAAGAATGACCAACTCCGAAAGTATCATACTCACTTTCGCTTCTTTTAGGAAATCCACTAAGTCCTTTATATTTTCTATTGGTAGGAAAAATATCTCTGCGACCTGTCAATATTTTATGTCCATAAGCCTGATGGCCTACATCCCAAACCAACTGATCATAAGGTGTATTGTAGATATAATGGAGAGCAACAGTTAATTCTACTACGCCGAGGCTGGCACCAAAATGCCCCCCATGCACACTTACCACATCTATAATGTACTGACGTAATTCATCGCAAACCTGGTGTAGTTTTTCTTTTGATAATACCTTTAAATCAGCGGGGGAATTGATTGTGCTTAAAAGTGTACCGGGTGTGATTTGCATTTAGTGTATTTGACGGTGTAAAATTAAGGTTTTTAAAACAGGCAGTTGCTAAAGATTGTTTAACAATTGAACCCGCAAAAGGTTTACCACCTCTCGATTTCAATTTAATGGCATATTAATTCCATTTGTAAAACTAATCTGCCACTGGTATATTTACCGGGGCTAACCGGACAAAGCTTTGGTTAGTTTTGGGCTTATGCAAAACAGGAACAAACTTTATTGGATATTGCAGCTAAGCGGCTGGGGGCTGATTGGCCTGGTAATGCTTTTTTTTGCACATGCGTATAATTATAAAATTTCCACAGAAGTACTTTTAGGTAAAATAGCTGTTGTAACAATTGCCGGAATCTTCACCACACATTTACTTCGTTTACTTATTAATTATTTAGGTTGGTTGATGTTGCCAATTGAAAAAGCAATTCCGAGATTTATTCTGGCAATGATTGCAACTTCAATGATTTATAGTTTGCTTGTTTTAACCGCCTCCGATCTTTTTAATCTTGGTACTGAAACCCGCAAGCTCACTTTTGCTACACGATTTGCTGGATCAACAGTGGATAACGGTTTATTTATTTTACCCTGGGTATTGATATATTATTTTTATCACTTTATAGAAAAAAGCAGGAATCAACAATTGGATACGTTGAAATTAGAATCGCTGATTAAAGAACTGGAATTGAAAACAATCAAGGCCCATATTAATCCGCATTTTATTTTTAACTCACTCAATGGCATCCGTGCATTGGTAGTAGAAAACCCGGAACGGGCAAGAAAAGCTATTACCGAATTGAGTAATATTTTGCGCAGCAGTATGCAAACAGAGAAAATCGAATCTGTTTCTTTTGAAAAAGAATTGAATATTGTGAAAGATTATTTAGCCCTGGAAAATATGCGTTTTGAAGATCGGCTTAAAATAGAATATGATATTGATGAAGATACGCTGGGTCAATTGGTGCCACCAATGATGCTTCAGACTTTAGTAGAGAATGCAATCAAGCACGGCATCAGCAAACAACTTTCCGGCGGTGTGGTAAAAATTATTTCTGATTTTAAGTCTGACTATCATGAACTAACCGTACAGAATACAGGTAAGTTAAATGGTAACAGAAAAAAAGACGGTTTTGGATTGTCAAGTACAATAAGCCGGTTAAATATTTTATATGGAGATAAAGCTGTTTTTGAAATAAAACAGTTAACCACAGATATTGTAGAAGCCAGGGTGCAATTGCCACTGGTAGCAAATTAAAAATATAATTTATGCGTGCAATTATTATTGATGACGAACGGCTGGCAAGAGCTGAGTTGAAAAAAATGTTACAGGAATTTCCTGATGTGGAAATTATAGATGAAGCTACCAATGCCGAAGAAGGCATAGCAAAAATAGATTCGCTGAATCCCGATCTTATCTTTCTGGATATACAAATGCCCGGCAAAACAGGTTTTGATATGCTGGCAGAACTGGATCGTACACCCCATGTAATTTTTACAACAGCCTACGATGAATTTGCCTTAAAAGCATTTGAAGTAAATGCGTTGGATTATTTATTAAAACCGATTGATCCAAAACGATTGGCTGACGCAATACTGAAATTAGGTGCAGCCGAAGTAAAAGAAAATAAATCGATAACTGAAAATGTAAACAACAGTATTTTGAGCGAGCATGACCAGGTATTTGTAAAAGATGGTGAACGCTGCTGGTTTGTAAAATTGAATGAAATTCGTTTGTTTGAAAGTGTGGGCAATTATGCTAAAGTTTTTTTTGGAGCTAATAAACCACTTATCTTAAAATCACTCAATGCGCTGGAAGAACGATTGGATGAGAAAATGTTTTTCAGGGCAAACCGGAAACATATCATCAACCTACGAATGATTGAAAAAATAGAACCTTACTTTAATGGCGGTTTATTATTAGAGTTAAAAGGCGGTGAAAAAATAGAAGTCAGCCGCCGGCAAACAGTTAAGTTTAAAGAAATGATGAGCCTTTAATTTATTTAGTTTTTTATAAAAATAAATTCTCCTCCATCATCCGGTAATCCAACAATTCATAATGAGACTCTGTTTTGTTATTGTTTTATTCTCTTTTCAAAAGTAAATACACCTCCTGAATCACCTGCCTCAG
>JANOFP010000557.1:0-2942 GCA_031413675.1 Bacteroidota bacterium | reverse complement strand
TTTTATTGAAACCGGTTGATGTGGCTATTGATAATATACTGTCAATACATGAAATAGTAAATTTTGTATGAATAATTCCTTGTTTGAGTTCGGCTACATCATTCCGAATGTCACTTAACAGGCTTTTGGCATACTCTTTTGCCCGATGCCGCTCAATATAATGTTCCCGCTGATTTTCGGCCAGGAATCCGCAGAACACAGCAAGGAATAACATTAAAAACTCCCAGAAATAATGAGTCCATTTTTTTCGTGGCGTATGTGAGTGTGCATGTACTTCCATAGTAGTCTATTTCAGGTGATATTCTTTTTTTAATAAAATTATCAGATCTTCTGCTCTCTTTATTAATCTGGGTAATTCCCTTTCTCCCCTACTTTCCAAATATTTTCTGAGAGTGATCTTTTCATTCACATATTTTTTTATGTCGTTAATGTTGCTGGTTAATAGCGGGAGGCCTTTTGAATCCATTTCATTAATAAAATCTGTTTTCATCAGCGAATCCCTGTTTGTCCGCAATGCTGAAATAATTTCCTGGGGGTAATTCAGATCAACGATCTGGTTTCTTTTTTCATCAACCCTGTTGGACCTTTCTACATCGCCATTATAATCTTCGTCCATATGATGGGTCATAGCATCATAAGAAGTTATTCGTTTTATTATACTATCGTTGGAAAAATAACGGAGGCTTCCGGAATTTTTTATTTGCTCCAGTGTGGCCCTGCTCCAGGTATAGGGAGAATAAAGTTCATCTGTACTTGTCAATATAAACAAATCAATATTTCGTATTTGCTCAAAAGGCTTGTTTTTGAAAAATTTAATTAAACTATCCGTCCACCTGTTGCTGATTTTCATCTCCTCAATTATCCCGTTAACTATCATAGTATCTCTCTTCAAATCATTTACAAGCGACCGGGCATATTGCTTAGCTCTGACTTTTTCAATATAATGTTCCCTTTGATTCTCCGCCAAAAAACCACAGAACACAGCAAGGAACAACATTAAAAACTCCCAGAAATAATGTGTCCATTTTTTTCTTGCAGTGTGGGTGTGTGCATGTACTTCCATAAAGAGTCTTATTGAAAATGATACTTGTTTTTAAAATATATTACCAGGGTTGTTGCTTTTTGTTTTAATTCTTCCAGTCTTTTTTTAAAATTCCGGCATCCGCCTCGGTAATTTTGTAACAAAACAAAAAAACTGTTTATCAAGTCTGGGTTATCGGCATATAAAAAAGGTACTGATCCGGTATCAGCAATTATTTTCCAGTTTGCATAATTAGTAAGCGAAACCATCACATCTCTCAGCTGGTATTGTGTTTCCTGGAACCCTGTTGTTTCGCCTTTAACATGTTCCCTTATTAAACGATCATAACTTAAAATACTATCGGCATCAACTTTTTTAATTAACCGGAGACCTCCTGCATTTTTTAACTGGATCAAAGTTCTGTCTTCGGTTACCAGGTCCGGAAAACCATAGGCATGGTTTATCAGGTTTACTATGCAGGGATTAAATGCTTTTTTCTGCAATGGCAAAGAATCGTAACAAGGTTCTGCATTTTTAAGTGCGGTCAGTTTTATTTCATATGCGCTTATATAGCTGGTGAGAGATGCTGTGTCTGATTTAAGGTCTTCATAAAAAGACCGGATATAATCTTTACCCCGTTCTTTTTCTATTTTATGTTCTAGTAGATATTCTGCAAGGAATCCGCAGAATACAGCAAGGAACAACATGAGAAACTCCCAGAAATAATGGGTCCATTTTTTTCCTGTTTCCGTTGAGCCGGGATGACTATGATGGTGTACTTCCATTTATTTTATCTTATATTCCCTTTTTATAAAAGCTATTAGCCTTTTACCTCTGTGGTAGGACGAAAATTGGTTCCATGAAAGGTCCAGCATATAATCTCCGAATTCCAGCCTGAACCCATATACTTCGTCAATGAATGCCCGGTCAGTATTCAATAGAGGTACAGGTTCCGGGAAAAGGGTGGTGTCAGCCCTCCACACAGCATATGCTAATGAATCTGCTTTTATCATTTTCCCAAAACTTCCCGTGGAAAATAACCTGAAAGAGTACTGCTGATTTTGTAAAATAAACTGATTTATCTTTTCCTGGGCTTCAAAAAGCCATCTAAGTTGACGGTCATACTCCATTATGCTGTCGGAGACATTTTTATTCCGGATCAGCCGGAGGTTTCCGCTGCTTTTCAATTGGTGGATCGTGCGGTCATTTTGTAAAAAGTTAGGATAAAAATCTGAGTGCTTCCAAAGCGAAAAAGCCTTGAGTGAATTTTTAGCCGTTTCAGGATTTAATAATTCTTCCAGCAATTTTAAATTGGTATTCATTATTTCCTGGCAACTTGTAATGCCTCCGCCCAGCCAGCCGGTATCCGATTTTATATCTTCGACCATCGAACGCATAAATTGTTTTTCCCGCTGATGTTCGATCATGTGTTCTCTTTTATTTTCTGCTAAAAATCCGCAGAACACAGCAAGGAACAACATTAAAAACTCCCAGAAATAATGGGTCCATTTTTTTCTTGCGGTATGGGTGTGGGCATGTACTTCCATGTTTTTATGTTGATTAGTAAAATTAATTTTGTTTTAATGAAGCACAACCATCCGGTTCTACGCTATAAACTGTACTTACAATTTTCCATCCTTCGGCAGATTTTAATAATGTAAATACATCCACCCCGCAATGGGAAAATTTTCCGCTTAAACTCAATTTATAAGGCGCCCATACAACTGCAATATTGTTATGAATTTTTATTTCATAGCTTATCGGTTTTTCTTCTATTACCGGCTTGATAGCCACCAGGTTGATCATATCGTCACTAAAACTACGCATGGCTACTTTTAAGGTATCCTGTTGTGGCCGTATTGTCCAGATCTGTGCATTGGGATATACAAGGGTATTATATAAAACGGTGTCTTTTGTTTCC
>JANOFP010000556.1:0-6804 GCA_031413675.1 Bacteroidota bacterium | reverse complement strand
AGCCCGTCATCATTTACTTTCAGATAGGTTACTTCGCCACCTTCTTTTTCTATATGCTTGCAAGTATCTAATACCGCTTTGTGTTCTATATTACAAGTGATAATATGATTGCCTTTACTGGCATACATTTCATAGACACCTTTAATAGCCAGGTTATCGCCTTCAGTTGCACCTGAAGTAAAAATAATTTCCTTTGCATCCGCACCTATCAATTTTGCTACTTGTTCGCGGGCATCATCAACAGCACCTTCAGCTTGCCAGCCAAACGGATGATTGCGGCTTGCCGCATTTCCAAAACTCTGGGTAAAATAAGGGATCATTGCTTCTACCACACGAGGGTCGCAAGGTGTCGTGGCATTATGATCTAAATAAATTGGAAGCTTAACCATAAATCTTCTTTGTTTTCGTTTCAGTGAATAGCAAAATTAACTCAATTGGTTCTCTTTAATACCGTGTAAGCTTACGATAGTTCTGTTTTTACCAATTTCGTAAACCTTTATTTTTGATTACGGCCTTAATAACTCATGTTTTGTAGTTTGGCTTTCATTTTTGGCTATTATTTTAAACAGGCGTTCATTTGTAATTCTTTAGTTTCAAAAAATCAGGTATGAAAAAAATTGAACATATTGGCATTGCTGTAAAGAGTTTTTCTATTTCAATTCCGTTATTTGAAAAACTACTGAATACCAACTGTTATAAAACGGAAGTAGTAGAATCAGAAAAGGCAAACACGGCTTTTTTTAAAACAGGTGAAACAAAGATTGAGCTTTTGGAAAGTTCCCACCCCGATGGTGTGATTGCAAAATTTATTCAAAAAAAAGGCGAAGGCATTCATCATATTGCTTTTGATGTGGAAGATATTGAAGCTGAAATGAACCGAATGAAACAAGAAGGCTTTCTGTTACTGAATGAAAAGCCAAAAAAAGGAGCAGACAATAAATTAATTTGTTTTCTTCATCCTAAAACGACGAATGGAATTTTGATAGAGCTTTGCCAGGAAATAAAAAAGTAAGCGTAAAAATATTTTCCAAAACAAATAGGATATTCATACTGCTCGTTATCTGGGAAACAATCGAATACTATGTATTATCATCAGCTTCAGAATTCTGCAACCCTAGTTTTTCAACGGCAATTTGAGATGCGATTTGAGAAGCATCTTTTTTATTGAAGGCTTTTGCCTGTGCAAGTACTTCACCATCTACTACAGCACCAATTGTAAATAAACGGCGGCCGTTTTCAATTTTTTCTTCCAATGTTTCAAACTCCAGGTTTTTCCCATTTTTATTTGCCCAACCGTATAATTTGTTTTTATGATTGATTTCAAGATTTTCCAAATCATCCATAAACATATGAGGCAGTATGATATGATCCATCACCCAGCTACTTGTTTTTTTATAGCCCATATCTAAATAGATGGCACCTACTAAGGCTTCTAACGTATTTCCAAAAATCTGGCTCACTTTCAATGAACCATCGAGTTTATTGAAATACGTAATTTTTTTTAACCCCATTCGAATTGCAATATCATTCAATTGCTGACGGTTAACCATTTTACTCCGCATCTCGGTTAGATAGCCTTCGCCTTTGTAGGGGTAACGTTTGAATAGGTAATCGGCAACAAAGGCACTAAGTATGGCATCGCCCAGGTATTCAAGGCGTTCATTATTTTCGTCGGCATTTTCCCGGATACTTCGGTGTGTAAGTGCCGTTTTGTACAATGAAATATTATTCGGCTTGTAGCCAAGAATATTCTTCAACTCCTTTTTAAAGGAAGAACCGGGAGACTTTATGAATAAATTTTTAAAAAAATCCACTGCGCAGTAAGCTACAAAAAATCTCTGAAAGAAAATGAATTGACAAACAACAATTTTTTTTACGAATCAAATAGTATCGGAATTAAAATGCTGCAAAAAATACAAATTTGTATTCATCCATATTCTGCATTTCCTTTTGCAATTGCTGTTTGTGTTTACGTTGCGGTTCGAAATTATTTTTATCACTCAGCATATTTTTTTACAATAACACATGCATTGTGCCCGCCAAATCCAAACGTGTTGCTAAGTGCTGCACGAACTGTTCTTTTTTGTGCTGTATGAAAGGTATAATTCAAATCCGGAATACTGGGATCATCAGTAAAATGATTTATGGTTGGCGGCACAATATCATAAACTACTGCGTTAATACATGCAATGGCTTCTATTACTCCTGCAGCTCCAAGACAGTGACCTGTCATTGATTTAGTAGAGCTGATATTTAAATTTTTCGAATGCTCACCAAACACTTCTGTAATTGCTTTTATTTCTGCGCCATCCCCTAATGGCGTTGCTGTACCATGTGTGTTAATATAATCGATATCGGAAGCCTGCATTCCTGCATCTTTCAAAGCTGCTATCATCACATTTCTTGCACCCAACCCTTCTGGATGAGGAGCTGTTAAATGATATGCATCGGCGGTAGCACCAGCACCGGCCACTTCACAATATATTTTTGCACCCCGTTTTTTGGCATGTTCTAATTCTTCAAAAATTACAACACCGGCTGCTTCTCCCATTACAAAACCATCCCGGTCTTTATCATAAGGACGTGATGCGGTTTTTGGATCATCATTTCTTTCGCTTAATGCCCGCATTGCGTTAAATCCTCCAACACCTGCTTCACTTACTACAGCTTCAGCACCACCCGTAACAATAATATCCGCCTTACCCAATTTAATTAAGTTCGCTGCTTCCATCATTGCGTTGGTAGAAGATGCACATGCACTCACAACAGCAAAATTTGGTCCGCGGAAACCATGTCGCATAGATATTTGCCCAGCAGCAATATCTAAAATCATTTTTGGAATAAAAAAAGGATTGAATCGGGGTGTACCATCCCCTTTTGCAAAATTGATTACTTCTTCCTGAAAAGTTATTAAACCACCTATACCACTTCCAAGTACAATACCTACACGATCTACATCTACATTTTCTTTTGAGATGCCTGCATCTTTCATTGCCTGATCACTTGCGACCAATGCAATTTGTGTAAAGCGATCCATTTTTCTTGCTTCTTTTCTGTCTAAAAAAGCAACCGGGTCGAACCCTTTTATTTCGCAGGCAAAACGTGTTTTAAATTTTGATGCATCAAAGAGTGTAATCATATCTGCCCCACTTACACCATTGATCAGCCCATTCCAGTAATCGTTTACTGTATTGCCCAATGGGGTTAGTGCACCCATCCCAGTTATTACTACTCTTTTTGTTTCCATATAGAGAGAAATTTTTTAAATCCGGCTATTGCTTATTAAAATTTGATAATCGCTTTTTTAATTACTGTACACCGAAATAAATACTGCAGGTGTATAAACAGTAGCGCAAAGTAAAGATAAGATTCGGGATGAATAAAAACTGTTCTTTTATTAGGTTATACTTATTGAAATTCGAATACATGCAGATTTAAGTCGGAGTTTATAAAGGGATGACTGATCTCTATCAAAAATGATTCGTACTTGCCTACCGGCAGGCAACGTTTGAATTACTAGCGAAGCAGCACAATGATTCTGTTGATTAAAGTAAGTCCACCAACTAAAAAGATATCCATGCTTTAATTAAATATTAATAATAAAAACCGCCTTCGCTGCGATTGCAGACAGAAGGCGGTATTATTTTTATTCCGTTTATAGTGCCATATTATAAATAACAGGCAGACAGAATTTAATCATTACTTAGCATGCTCATCCAAATAAGCAACTGCCTGACCAACTGTAGTGATGGTTTCAGCCTGCTCATCGGGGATAGAGATGTTGAATTCTTTTTCAAATTCCATAATGAGCTCAACGGTGTCCAAAGAATCGGCACCCAAATCGTTGGTAAATGAAGCCTCATTTGTAACTTCTGCTTCGTCAACTCCTAATTTGTCAACGATTATCTTCTTAACTCTTAATGCGATGTCTGACATGTTTGTAAAATTTGATTATGGGTGCAAAAATAGAATTTTTGAATTAATAGCAAGGGATTGTTTTGCTTTTTTAAAATTTTCTTCAAAGGTTGGTTTTCAGGGCTTTGATGCTTCTTTTTTATAATATTGAATTTTTGTTGATGATGAACTATACTATTGACTTGGTAATAACTGTCAGAATAAGGTAAATAATTGCTTTTGATAACTCATTATATATACGCCGAATTTACTGAATTGGTAAGCTCAAATTTATCTTTTAAAAAATTCTGTATAGATGTAAATAGTTCTTTGTAATTTGAATCTTCTCTTTATAGGACAAACCAATTATACTGCATGGCATTAAAAATTATTGATTATGGCACTCACGAATACCGGCAAATGGTAAAACTGCGGGATGATTTGCTGCGTAAGCCGCTGGGATTATCTTTTAGTAAAGAAGAACTGGAATCGGAAAAAGAGAATATGCTGATTGCTGCTTTTGATGATGATGATATACTTGGATGCTGTATGCTCGTTGAAAAAGATCCCGAAACAGCCAGGTTACGTCAAATGGTTGTATTAAATAATCTTCAAGGGAAAGGAGTGGGAACTGCCATATTACAATTTGCAGAAAACCTGGCAAGAGACCGTGGGTATAAAAAAATTATGATGCATGCTCGAAAAAATACATCAGATTTTTTTGAAAAATCAGGTTATAAAATAACCGGAAATGAATTTATTGAATTGACGATACCTCATTATGTAATGATAAAGGAGTTGTAAAATTATCCGATAAGATTTTTAATTCGTTGTTGTTACAATATTTTTCTACCCATATACTCAATCATATCGCCTGATTGAATCAGTTTTTTTCCGCTTACATCTCCATTGTACCAATAGATCCAGGCATGCGTAATACTGTTATTAAAATGAACTTCTGTAATTTCTCTCCGGTATTCCTGTACCTCATCCGGCTCTACAGTTACGCCTTCGTAATCATCAAGCTGACCGATAGCCCAAGCAAATTCATTTTCATTTTTAATGTTATATAACTCCCCAACGATAAATGTGTTATCGTTTGTTTTTATCCCGGCAGGATAAATACCCAAATCAAAAAGCTTTCCTCTTACTCTTGCATTGCCTACTAAAATAAAATACCGGCTGATATATTCATAAGCAGGGCTACGGAAACCGCTGCGAAGAGAACCATATACAAATAATTGCTTCATTTAAAAATATTATCGAATCGTAAAACAAAATAAAATAAATACCCGGATCGCTTAATTATTTCAAAATGCTTTTTTTGAAATTTTAATTCAATTGAGTATACCGCATTAAAAGTACAAAGAGATTTTCAATCAGCCTTCAACCAAGAAACAAAAAACTTCTTTAGGACCATGTACCCCCACCACCAATGTTTTTTCTATATCGGCTGTACGGCTTGGACCGGTAGCAAATGTGATTAATGAAGGAATTTTAGTCCCATATTTTTCTTTTATTAGTTGAAACGCATCTTTAATATCAACTACTAACTGATTTGTAAAGGCTATACAAATATGAATTGGTGCATATACACTTGTATTTCGACCACTTGCTTGAGCAGCACTAAGCATCATGCTACCGGTACGGGCTATCAATGCTTCACAACCTGTAACAGAAACATCGCAACCACTAAGATCAGTGGTTACCAATCGTTCACTACACTGGCTCCCCAACAATTCAACTAAATTTGGTTCGATACAATAAACTTTTTGCCAATCTTGTTTTTTAATTAAACTGTTTATCTGAAATGCAAGCTCCTGCCTGTTTACACAATAAATAAATCTGCCTTGCAATTTTGTAAACTGTTCTGCAAATTCGATCTCCGGTTCTTGCTGCAAAGGAGTAAAAACAGGTTCATTATTTTCACTTTTAGGAAAAGGTAAAGGCGTTGGATGAGCCAACGCCTGTCTTATTTTTTTTAATATATTTTCTTTCGATTGAGATACGTTCATTTCCTTGATTACATTGATGGTGCTAATCCGATAGTTCCTTCCTGCTCGCTTATTGGTTTACTTTCTTCTATAATAGGTGTAGCAATTGCTGGTGCTGCTGGTGTATCTTCCAGGTCCACAACGTCGAGCAATTTCTTTTCCTCATAAGGTCTTTTACCAATAAGCAATTCCACATCACTTTGAAACAACACTTCTTTTTCCAATAAAGCTTCGGCAAGTAATTCGACCTGTGCCTTTTTTTCGATCAACAAATTTTTTGTACGTGTATATGCCTCGTCTATTAATTTACGTACTTCGTGATCTATCAGTTTTGATGTTTCTTCGCTATAAGGTTTTGTAAAAGTGTTTTCCTGCTGCGGGTCATAGTAACTAATATTACCTATTTTATCATTCATACCATAAATCGTTGTCATGGCATAAGCAATACGGGTCAATTGTTGCAAATCGTTCTGTGCACCAGTTGAAATTTTGCCAAAGAAAATTTCTTCTGCAGCTCTTCCACCAAGAGTCATACATATTTGATCGGTAAGTTGATCCGTATTATAGAGATACTGTTCTTTCGGAGTATATTGAGCATAACCTAGGGCTGCTGTTCCTCTTGGCACAATTGTTACTTTTAATAAAGGATATGCATGCTCTAAATACCATCCGCAGATAGCATGACCAGCTTCATGATAGGCAATGATCCTTTTTTCATGGGGCGCAATGATTTTATTTTTCTTTTCCAGGCCGCCAATTACCCTGTCCACTGCATCCTGAAAATCTTCCATGCTTACAGAGTCTTTTCCTTTTCTGGCAGCTATCAGTGCCGCTTCATTGCATACGTTTGCTATATCTGCTCCGGCAAATCCTGGGGTTTGTTCAGCCAGTTTATGAATATCTAATGTCTTTGAAA